>NZ_JAMPKJ010000006.1 GCF_039962115.1 Funiculus sociatus GB2-C1
CCTGACTTAGCCAAAGCCATAGAGGAAGCATTTAATAAGCTCTCCTTGAAGGACATCCAAAATTGGTTTACACACTGCTGTTACTGTACCTCAGCAGACTAGGAAACGCTATATCTCAATACTGGATAGTGAACAACTGTTGACAATTGAGTTGCAAGTTCGCCTATCGTGCGCTTTAGAATATTTGAAGTTAGCAGTGATCTGTCTCGCAGAAGCTCGAAAATCTTCTACTACTTGGCAAGTGGGGCGATTTAGCGCGGGTTTTCTGTCTGGCGAATGAGCGCAATTATAACTGTGGAGTGACTTATCCTATCTTAGAGACTGTTATTCTAAAAATAGTGGCTATA
Source organism: Funiculus sociatus GB2-C1 (assembly GCF_039962115.1). NCBI lineage: Bacteria > Bacillati > Cyanobacteriota > Cyanophyceae > Coleofasciculales > Coleofasciculaceae > Funiculus > Funiculus sociatus. The sequence continues at coordinate 348 of NZ_JAMPKJ010000006.1, forward strand.
AACCCTGATTGGAAAATGTAACATAGTTTACAACAAAATAAGTTTTTTCTTCAGCATAATTTCTGCTCTTATCTATCTAGGCAAGCTATCTAGTTTAGGTTATATAACTATTAATCTAACTAATATTTTAGATTTTTCCCTTTTTGTTTGGTCTTTTCTTACTCTTCGTTACATTTTGGAGAAACTATGCAAGTTGAGAACAGCATCTATGAAGTAGCTATCATTGGAGGGGGAGTCTCTGGAACCGCTTTACTATATAGCTTAAGCAACTATACCAACGTAAAGCGCATTGTTTTAATAGAAAAGAATTCAGAAGTTGCTTTAGGTAACTCTCATAAAACAAGTAATAGCCAAACACTTCATTTTGGCGACATAGAGACTAACTACACTTTGGAGAAAGCTCAAAAAGTCAACAAAGCTTCTAGTTTAGTTAAAAATTATATTTTGAGAAACGATCCGCAGCAAGAAATATACAGCAAATACCACAAAATGGTTTTGGGTATAGGAAAAGAACAAATTGAAGAACTTAGAGAAAGATACAAAGAATTTAAGTCGCTGTTTCCTAAGTTGAAATTGATTGGAAAAGAAGAAATTAAATTTATAGAACCTAATCTAGTAAACGATAGATCGCCTGAAGAAGAAATTTTGGCTTTGTTTACTGAGGAAGGTTACACAATAGATTTTCAGAAGCTATCCCAATCATTTTTAGAAAGAGCAATTAATAAGGCTCAAGAAAGAATTGATTTGATGATGGAAACAAAGGTTAAAAATATCAAAAAAGAAGGAGGATTTTATCAGATTCAAACTGATAAAGAAGTAGTGGTTGCTAAGGTGGTTATTTTTACAGCAGCAGCCTATAGTTTACTGTTTGCAAAATCTCTAGGATACGGAAAAGATTATGCGCTCCTGAATGTAGCAGGGAATTTTTACCTGGCACCAGGGGTTTTAAACGGTAAAGTCTATACTGTACAGATGAAAGAAATACCTTTTGCAGCTATTCATGGAGATTCAGAAGTTCACGATCAAAGTAAGACTAGATTTGGCCCAACTGCCAAAGTTACTTTTCAGTTAGAGGGACGTAACTATGCTAGTATTTTTGACTATTTTAGAACAGCCGGACTCAGTATCAATGCTTTTTTAAGCTTTTTCAATATCCTTTCAGATAAGGTGATATTGAAATATATATTGAGAAATTATATTTACGATATTCCCTTAATTGGTAGGAGGTTATTTTTAAAAGAGGCGCAAAAAATTGTTCCTTCATTACAATTGAGCGATTTGTCTCTGGCTAAAGGGTATGGAGGAATTAGACCTCAAATTGTTAATCTTAAGAATAAGCGCCTTGAGTTGGGAGAAGCTAAAATTCTAGGAGAAAATATAGTATTTAACATAACGCCTTCTCCTGGGGCTTCAACTTGCTTACAAAATGCCGAATATGATACAGAAAAAATTCTAGATTTTCTGGGTCAAGAGTATACATTTGACAAAAACCGATTCTTGCAAGATTTAGGGGATGAGCAAGCTTTGGCTCAAATTACATAACTATTGCATGGCATGGCAGTTGTCTCAACGTTTGGTGGACTTAAACCGTTCTTGCGCTGTCTTAAACGCTTCTTGCATCACAGACTGAATTTTCTTAGGGTCTGGTTTCTTGCCCCCCATTAAATCCCCGAAGTAAACGCAGGCTCCTTCGCCCAACGCCCAAGTGTACGCAGCAGCCCAGGAAGCTGCTATTACACTCCCTATACCAGGTATGAATTTGATTAACTCTCGCCCGACTGCCCGCGCCAGAAACCCACTAGCGATCGCGCTGACAATACCCCCCGCCTGCGATGGAGTCACTGTTTGCCCGTACAAATTCCCTAAAATACCCACCATCGATACTTGCAAAGCAGTCAGCACTGGCATGGTGGCAAATGGTAGTGGCACAGCTTCAACCGTGGCTGCCATGATGGAAAATGCCAACATATAGCGTCTTCCGACATCCCGGTAAAGGTTGCCAATTTTCTCACTAGCTCCCTTATCCAACAGCTGATAAATCGCACGGGCTTCAGCTTCCGGGAGTAGGTCTGCTAGAGCATCTCTGAGCGCCTCTAAGCCATAAAATACCGGATCGTAGCCGTCTTCTTCTAGAGTGAAGTCAATTAATACTGAGCGATCGCACACTCCGGAAAAGGCTTGCTGGAGCGCGGCAAAGGCTCGATTTACCTGCTCAATGTCAGGTGGATAAGTAGGATGATCGGAGGTATCGTTTGGATAAACTTCATGTAAGCAGGTGACAGCCAACAGACAGGGAACATCTGGATGCTGCTGACGCAAGTTCTGTGCAATTTGTCGCAGCGTGTCGGTGGCAAAATCATTGATTTTGACGGTCAGAATCAGGATTTTGGCGCGGTGAGTTTCCTGTTGCAAATCTCCCACCAACTCCCGCACAATCGCCTGTGTGTCCTGATTGACATCTCCTAGCCCAACTGTATCTGTAAAGATGAGCAACGGCAGATCGTCAGAAGGATAGGCATAGCGTTCGGTGTGCTGGGTGTGGGGACGAAATCCCTGACCCACAATCTCAGGTGAAACGCCCGTCAGTCCTCGCACAATCGAACTTTTCCCGGCTTGGGGCTTACCAATCAACAAGGCTTCTGTGGTTGGTAATTCGGCTCGAACACTCTCTAAAATCTCTGCAATTCGCTCTTCGCTGACGCTAAACAACCCAGCAGCCTTCTGAGCCGCTTCTATGGGTAGGAGTTGCCTCAAGCGTGTTGTTGCGTTGTTCCAGACACCTGCAATGCGGTTTATCGGGGAATCATCGACTGACCCAGTTGTTACATCAGTCGGTTCACTCAATTGCTGAGAATTAGCTGAAGGCGAGTCAGCATCACGTTGCTCAGTCATGGGCATCAAAAAAGCGGATAGGTTCAGACTACATCGAGTCTATTATCCAGACTACAAGCAACGGCACAAGAAGATCCGCTTTTATAGGGTTTCTCAGTTGTATTAAATACAGAAACTAACCCTCAGCCCCTTCTCTTCAAGGGAAGCACGGTGGTTTCATTTATTAAAAGAAAATTCTGTAACCTTAATTTTGATTAGCGGTAGGGGCTTTTTGATTGCATGGAACGAGGCATTGCATACACTTGGGGTCTACGGTCGAAGGCTAATTTCGTTTCCGTGCGATCGCAAGTCTAAACTTTCAATGCAACCTCTGTTGTTAGCTCTAGCAGCCTGGTGGGAATACTGAGAAAGGACGCGATCGCGCTGCTTAAGTTTTAGCAACCAGGAGAAAATCATGACTTTAACAGTTACAGCAACGTTTATGCTCGCTGATTGGATCGCCAAGGGACTTGCAGATGGAACCTTTGAGCGCGCTGGGGGTGTGATTAGAGAAGTAGGAACAGGGCGAATCGTTACTTTTTTACGGGAATTTGGCTCAACCACTGCTCAATTGCCGCAGCAATTGCAAATGGCTCAAGGACTTTTGATGGTAGGTTCTGCTGCCAGTCTGCTTAACCTGGGTGTATCAGTGATCGGATTTGCTGTAATAAACCAGCGCCTTAACGAATTAGAAAAACGCCTAAAAAATGCAGAAGAACTATTGAATAAGATTGACCGCAAAATTGATCTTGGATACTACGCTAACTTTCGTGCCGCACTGGATTTGGCAGTTAGTGCTTTTACGATGTCCAAAGTTGAAAACCGTGAACGTGCTGCATTTGCTGCTATTGATCGCCTTTTAGCAGCTCAACATCATTACACAGGTTATACCGATAACGAACTGGAACAAGGTAGCCAGATTGCTGATGAATATCTTTTGACCTTATCTCTAGCTTATATTGCTGAAGCACGTTGTCATCTTGAGTTAGGAGAACCCGAAACAGCACTAAGTCGCTTCCAAGAAGGCGCGAAAGTTGTCCGTTCTCGTATTCTTAAATATATTAAGCTTCTACTTACTTCTAACCCAGCAGCTTACTTACAGCCTCAGTTCAAAGGTAAGATAGATTTGCGGCGACTAACCCGAATTTACCAGTGGATTGACCCAGGTTTGGATGAAAATGCTGTGTTTGAGCTTCAACGTCACAATTTGCTTAAGATGGCGAAAGAACCTGATAAATGGGCTGAATCGTTACCAGCGGCAATTCTAACTCGCGTTGAGGTTGCAGGAAGTTGGTTTGGGCCAAGTAATGAAGATTTGAAGCGAGAGGCTGATAAACGTCTTCCCGAAGTGCTGGAAGTAATAGAATCTATGGTGGAAACTAATCGCCGTTTTGAAGCGTATCAGACAGAAATACAAGCGATCGCGCAATTGGGAATTAGCTTCCATGACTGGCTGAAATTAGCTCCCTATACAGAATCTAAACCCGACGGCGCAGAATTAATGTACATCATCCCGTCTAAGCCTCTAGAATTGAAACTCTCTGTTTAAAATGGTTTCTCTTATAGACGAATATCGCCTGACGCTTGGCTCTCAAACGTAGGCGATATCGTACCATTACATCACGTCGGGTGTTCCCAGTTAAAACTTGTCAAACTACAAGTTATTTTGGTTCTTGAACAAAACCCACTATCAAGAATTAATCCGAATTTAATCCACGCAGACGGACTTGGTAGCCGCGTCCAATCGCTGGGTGTTTTAATTTTTACCGATTTGCTATCCAATACCCTAACGCCTGTCCCATCTTTTTCAGATAAAAAGGTCGCTGGTAACTGTAGTCTGCCAGTTGTGCTGCGGGTGCGATAATGCCTCTGTACTTTTCACCATCGCACCAGTAACCATTCGGTTCAGATAGTGGCGTATCAACTTGGGTAAAGTGCATCAAACCAAACAATCCCGCATTAAGCAATTCTTGCTGGCGCGATCGCAACTCCTGATAAACTAAAGCTCCACCATTATCCCAATCAGTGTTTGGATCTGCCATCAGGAAAAGGTAGTCTATCATAGACGATTTTCCCAGTTTCGTCTTGATGAAGTTAGCAATCTCGATTATCCGGTCAGGCATATCAGAAAGCTTAGCTTGATCCGGGGTTAAGCGTTGGCATCCATTGCCATCATTACGCCAGGGCCCCTGCGTCACTTGGAAGCCAAAAAACTCTACTCCTGGTGCTGCTGCACTCAGAGTGGTTAGAAATTTGTCTAAGCCACCCGTTCCGGGGTTGAAGTCACCAAAAGCTAAACCGACTTTCACCCGCAGTCCGGTGACAGACCGACTTGAGTTGCGTAGTCTTTGGGCAGCTTCAGCCATCAATTTACCAAAATTTTGCGGTATACTCGCATCCCAACCAGATGATACTAAGGCGGGGTCGCGGAGGGTTCCCACTAAGTTATGCTCTGGTTCTAGCACCAGGTATACTTGTCCTGTGGTTTTAGCTAGGACTTCCTTGGCGAAGCGGTCTAACTCGGAAAAATACCAACTTTTCCTAGCTTCAATTTCCGCCCAAGTTTTTTTAGTTTGAGCATCGGCTGTGATGAAGTCAAGGATAAAAACCGGGATGACACCTTCTTGTTTCATCCTAGCTGTACTTGTGCAAGTAGTCTGACCTGAGACGCAACCATACCAGATTGGCTCCCATCCCTTACCTACCCAAATCTGCTGCATATCTGGTTTGGGTAAGCCTGCTTCTTTAGAAATGTCCAGGCTATCTGTCCACGTACCTTGGACTAAGCTAGCGCCGCCACCATAACCGAGTAGAATCCGAGTGGTTTGGGATGTGGCGACGGTGTTGAATTCAAATGATAGAACGAACGCGATCGCAAACGCCAGCAAAAATTTCCACGTTTTGTTCTTGAAAAAACTTATATTCACAAAAGTTGCCTCAATTAAAGATAGGTGTATCTGTCGAGTCCTTTCCCACGCCGATAAGTTTTTCGACAGCTTCTCTCCGTGTCCGGCAAGTATTAAAAAGTTCAGTATTTTCTCTAACAAGTACGTAGATTAGCGTAAGAAAATTGTATATTGGGTTTTGCGATCGCAACCTAATACCCACAAGGATTTGTTGGGTTTCGATGGCAAAACTGAATAAATGCTTACTTGCTAAATTAACGGATAATACCTAAGCAAGTTGGGTGCGTAAGTGCAACGTAACGCACCAAAACCCTTACAATTTTGGAGGTAGGTAGGGTTTTTGAAACTCAACATCCAGTAAACAAGCGTGAGTTATTGGGTAAGGTGCCTCAAACGCCACATCGCTCAACGAGGGGAACCTCCGCTTTTCGTGTGGCTCCCCAACCTACAAAATATGCACTATTTTAAGTGTGCTACCACAATACAAAATGGAAGAAAATTCAAAATGAGCAACACAGTTTCCGACATCGCTGTAAAAACCATCAATGGGGAAGATAAACAACTCTCCGAGTACGCCGGAAAGGTACTCTTAATAGTAAATGTGGCTTCCTATTGTGGCTACACGCTTCAATACAAAGGACTGGAACAGTTAAACCAAAAATATCGAGATACTGGGTTGCGCGTCTTAGCTTTCCCCTGCAACGACTTTGGAGCGCAAGAACCTGGAAGCAACGCAGAAATTATGCAATTCTGCACGAAAAACTACGGCGTTAACTTTGAGATGTTTGACAAAGTTCACGCCAAAGGTTCCCAACAGCACCCACTTTATAATCGACTCACCAATGCAGTTGAACCTACAGGAAATGTTTCTTGGAATTTTGAGAAATTCTTAATCAGCAAGCAGGGTGAAGTGGTCGCCAGATTTAATAGTAGCGTCAAGCCAGATTCTCCTGAATTGATTGCTGCAATTGAACGTGAGTTAGCAAAATAACTGTAAAATTTATGTCCATACAAAACCCGGCTAATCTCACTGTTGAAGAGGCGCATAAAATCCTTAAGACTTTCGACTGCGTAAAGAGTGCCACTGAATCAGCACCAACTAAAGATTCAATTCGTCAAGCTTTACTTTTGGTGACAGAGCTTTGCGATAATCAAATATTAGGAATTTGCGCCGACACCGCAGAACAGGGTATTCTGGCTTTGAAAACTTATGTAGCAGTTTTGGGTTATGAAATACCCCAATTATCGGCAATAGATGGCTCTGTTTACATCAAATTTAACCCAAAAACGAGTTTGTGTTATCTTGATTCTTACACAGGAGAACATCGCGGAGTTTTAATTTCCTGCCAGTCTGCATATGACGGAGGAATCAACGAAATGTACGGGCATTTGCCACTAGATTTATTCACATCGGAATCGTCATGAACGTAGCAATCATTGGCTGTGGTTACGTTGGTAAAGCAGTTGCTCAATATTGGCAAAAATCAAGTTTTGTTGTCACCGCAACCACAACCACCCCGGAAAAAGTTTCAGAATTGGAAGCAGTTGCCCAAAGAGTTGTAGTAGTTAAAGGCAACAATCCAGAAGGACTAAAATCAGTGTTGGAAAACCAGGATACTGTGCTTTTAAGCGTTGGGGCGAAGAGTGCCAATGGGTACGAAGAAAGTTATCTGGAAACTGCTCAAAATTTAGCGTCAATTTTACCCCAAATAGGTTCGCTGCGACAACTAATTTACACGGGAAGTTACTCTATCTATGGCGATAGAAATGGCTCATTAGTAGATGAAAAATCACCTGTTGCCCCAGAAAATTCAAATGGTAAAATTCTGTCTCAAACTGAGGAAGTATTACTGCCAGCATCAACTAAAAATCTAGGCGTTTGTATTCTTCGCTTGGGTGGAATTTATGGTTCTGGTCGCGAACTGGTGAAGATTTTTCGCAATGCACCCGGAACAACCAGACCTGGAAGCGGAGAAGATATTACAAATTGGATTCACCTTGATGATATCGTTGCTGCTATAGAATTCGTCCGTCAGCACCGACTGCAAGGCATTTATAACTTAGTAGATGATGCCCATCTGACAAGTAGAGAACTGCTGGATAGAATGTGCGAAAAACACAACTTGCCTAAAGTTTTATGGGATTCGTCTCTTAAGAGCGTTCGACCATACAATGCACTGGTTTCTAATGAAAAGATAAAAGACGCAGGATATCAGTTGATTCATCCACAAATGATAGTGTAATTGATATATTATAAGGCATGAGCAATAAAGAATTACTTTCAAATACATCTTTAATTGTCGGTTGCTGGCAACTCGATGACCGCAGCTGGAAACAAATTTCAGAAAATGACATTGCCCGTGCGCTGGACATTTACTTAGCTTTAGGTATCAATACTTTTGATACAGCAGACATTTATGGACGGAGTGAAAGTGTTGTTGGTCGCTTGCTGAAAGGACGCGATCGCACAATTTTTACTAAAGCTGTCTTTTTCGGGAATGTCCCCACTCCCGCACAAATTAAAAGCAAAATTGAAGCTTCTCTCCGGAATTTGCAGCAAGAAACCTTAGATGGCGTGCAAATCCACTGGCACAACCCGCAGCTAGATTTTGCCTCTACTTTTGCCGCTTTCAAGGATTTATTAGAACAAGGAAAAATTCGCCAGCTTGGTGTCACAAACTTTAATACGCCGATGTTGGAAAAAGCTGTAGAATACGCCCCCATCAGCACTCATCAAGTTCAGTATAGTTTGATTGACAGACGTGTAGAAAACTCAATGCAGGCACTTTGCCTGAAGCACAATATTGCTTTGTTGCCATATGGCCCTTTAGCAGGCGGTTTCTTGTCAGAAAAGTTTCGAGGTGTCACCTCACCTCCAAGCGAATCATCTCACGCTCGTAGCTTCTATTACAATAGTATGATTAGGGCGCACGGTGGTTGGAACCCTGTACTGGAAATGCTGGAAACATTGGCACAGGTAGCGCAGAAATACAATAAGACTATTTCCCAAGTTGCACTAAATTGGGTTAAGCAACAGCCTGGTGTTGCTGCTGTAATCTCTGGCTTTACTATAGATCGTCAGCAGATACAGAAGAATGTGGAAGCTTTAAGTTGGAGTCTAGATACAGAAGATTTACAATTACTTTGTCAGAGTTCAGATGCTTTGTTTAAGCAACCTGGAGATATTTACTCTTACGAACGATAGTTGTGAGTTTTTAAACCAAAAGGACGCAAAGAATTATGCAATCAGTATCTGAAAATTTAATGATTACTGAGAATGTGGCAGTTTCTCCAACACAGTTTTATAATTGGAAAAATTATCGCTGTGCTTACGAAGTTTATAATCCAATTAATCAAACGACAGATAACGGAATTCCTCTGCTGTTAATTCATCCTATTGGTGTCGGGTTATCTCGTAAGTTTTGGGATAGATTCTGCCGGGAATGGTATGAAAAAGATTGCCAAAACTCAATTTATAATCCTGATTTATTGGGATGCGGCGAAAGCGATATGCCGCCTGTGGCTTATAATCCCACAAATTGGGCTGAACAGTTGCAACATTTTTTGCAAACAGTGGTGCAAAAACCTGTGATTGTAGTGGTGCAAGGTGCTTTGTTACCTGTAGCAATTGAGTTGGTTCGCCTACAATCTAACTTGGTTAGAGGTTTGGTGTTGGCTGGGCCTCCGGCGTGGGCGGTGATTACTAAACCTTCAAAAGGTTTGAAGCAAAAAATAGTTTGGAATCTTTTAGAATCTCCTTTTGGTAGTGCTTTTTACCGCTATGCGCGACGACCGCAGTTTTTAGATTCGTTCTCGATTCGCCAATTATTTGCTGATCAGGATTCAGTAGATGAGGAGTGGTTGGATACACTGGTGAAAGGTGCGGTTAATCCAGATAGTCGCTACGCTGTTTTTTCGTTTTTGGCGGGGTTTTGGCGACAGGATTATCAGGATGCGATCGCATCCATTACCAAACCTACTCTAGTAGTCGTAGGAGACACTGCATCAAGTATCAGTCAGTCTGGAAAAGGGGAAACACCAGATGAACGAATAGCTGACTATCTGAAGTTTTTACCCAACGGTCACGGTGTCAAAATGTCAGGACGTAATGTTTTACCCTATGAATCTACGGCTAAATTTGTCACCGTAGTTGCAGATTTTGTCAAGGAGATCCCCCCAACAGGGCTTAATTAGGTGAGCTAGGATTATTATTACACAAGAGGAATTTAACTAATGCCTGAACAAATAACTCCTGAAATAAGCGATCGCATCTGCAAACACATGAACGATGACCATGCAGATGCAATAGTTCTTTACGCTAAAACTTTTGGCGATACTCCCAATGCGATCGCAGCAGAAATGCTATCAATTGATTCTTTGGGAATGAATCTAATTGCCCAAATGAATGATGATGCTACGCCAATTCGCATTCAGTTCGACCATGCGCTAAAAGATGCCGAAGATGCTCACCATACACTCATTGAAATGATAAAACAGGCGCGTTCCAATTCCAAATAAAACGTGGATATTTAGGGAGTCCACGCCACAGCATAACCCTATAATTAACCATAATTGTAGGTTAGTCTCGTGCGGCGCGAAACCCAACCAACGCTTATATTGTGTTGGGTTTCTTTACTTTGCGCTTTGAAGTTTTTAGCTTATACTTCTTGATTAATCTGCGAACTATCGAGTCCCCGTTTTATCCAGTTTATACACTCGCGATCGCTTGTGAATATTTTGGGTGCGGCAACATTATTTAAACTTTCAGGTTTATAATGGTCATAAAAATATTTTTCTGATAATTGATAAACAATTATCAAATTCTCACGATACACGTATCTACTCTTAAAATAATCACCCATACTGACAATATCTGAATGTTCATCCAGATGTTCCTTAGCAACATCAATGATGGCAGCAATGCGACTAGAATAGATGCCAGCAGGATTTTCTACCTTATGGAATTTACCTTTATGTCCCAATTCAGAGAGTAATGTATAAGAGTAAATATGTTCAGCATTAGCCATCCCAAAAACAAAAGGGATGATTAGATGCCCTTTATAGGAAACAGATTTTTCGTAAAGTAAGCGACGCATACTATTTTGGATTTTAAATTAAAGGGCTGGATAAAAAGAATTAGTCTAGAAAGAATTGTATCACTAGGATTTTTGAGAATTTCCCTAGTAATAACAAAAATCATTCAGGCTTATAGTAAAGAGCCGATTTATACAAAACTTGTTCTTGGTGGGTTTCCAAAGTGCAATCCGACAGGGGATAAGCCACACAGGTAACGATATACCCAGCCTCTAGTTCTTTTGGACGCAGAAACTTTTGTTCGCTTTGGTCTACTTCACCACTCACCAACTTGGCGACACAAGCCGAACATTCCCCTTGTTTGCAGCCAGAAGGTAATCGAATCCCCGCATCTTCAGCCATATCCAAGATGTACTGATCGTCTGGTACTTCGATGATGCGGTCGAGATTGAGTGCCGAATTCACCAGCCGGACTTGATAAACTGCCATTAAAACGACTCCTTTAAAACTCGTATCCTCTGCCAACCCAATAGTGCCAATCGGCCATTGCTTCCAAGGTTTCGCTATCAGCATCAATCGGTTCTATGTCAGATAAACGAGCCGAGAACGTATCTTCACCTGTAGCATCTTTGTAAAGCACTTCTACAAACATATCGTGCGAGCATTCATCCTCTGATGACATTTCCACCACCTCAACTTCTTTACCTTCAGGTGAGGATGATTTGCGTCCCTTTCTCACCCATTTAGCTTTAAAGGGGAAGTTAAGATTATCGTTAAGGTAGTTGTACCATCCCATCGCCTCTTCTTCCTCGTCATAGGCATCGACGATGATCTCCATTGCAATGCGATCTTCTCGGATTTTGTCTTCCTCAACGTTAGGCATAAGACATCGGCTCTAGATAATTAAACTTTGAATATAATAAATCTTTCGAGCGATCGCGTTCTCAATTCTTCTCAATGATTGTCATCACGATGCTCTATTTGCTGTCTAACCCAAGCGCGAAAAGACCGAATCATGGGGATTTCCCCAATTCTTAGACTTTCTTCCAAAAACCCTGGAATTTCTGTGGTTAAGGGTAGATTTGCAAAAGTAGGAGAGACAGCGCACGGTACATACACACCTTCTCGCAATTGATAAATTTGAATCACAGGTTCGTCGTAACGCCAAACTTCCGGAACACCCAAAGCGAGATAAATTGAAAGTCGGTCAACAGAAGCGCTGGTATAGTCCACCTCGACTGCTAAGTCTGGAGGTGGGTCAATAGTTAAATCGATATCCCTTTTCTGTCTGATTAGCGGTTCATTTTGAATATAAAAGCAAGAATCTGGTTCAACACCCCGCTGAAAGTCTGGACGCTTACAAGTGAGAGATCCAGCGCTTCTGAGATTGAGGTTCAGTTCCTCAGCTAAAGCGAAAACCAAGTGTTCCAGCAGTCTATTGTTATGCTCATGAGGCATCAGCGGGGTCATAATTTCCAGCGTTCCGCGATCGTAAGCCAGTCGGGTGTTACGATCTTCTCCCATCTCTGCAAGTATTGTTTCAAAAGTTTGCCAACTGATGTTTTTCAGTACAACTCTCCCTTGAGTGGTTTTCGCTGTCGTCACCATAGGACTGAACCCCGCGTTTTCTACCAAGATATCAAGTTGAGTGGGTAATGAGGAGGCGTGAAGCGAAGCAGCTGTGTTCAGCCTCGCATTCTGTATCCAAAAAAAGTTGTTGCCAGTAATATTATTTGATAATCTCTCATCCTGCATACGTATTTGATAAAGGAGTAAGTTCTGTGGCTAGCCTAAGAGTGTTGTCAATAGCTTCTGCTGGTGCAGTGTTCATTGTTGGTGGTATCGGGGAAACTGCTGCTGCAAGGTTCAGCGATGCTCCTTTGTTTAACGATGTGGGTAGCTACAGCACAAGAATCTCCGCTAATAATGACTTAGCAGATATCTACTTTCCAAACCCAGAGAACCTGAAAACTGGCAATCATTCTTTTCCCATTGCTCTGCTGTTGCAAGGTGCGAATGTCGATAAATCAAATTACACAAATTTTGCCAGTACAGTAGCAAGCTACGGATTTGTAGTGGTTGTACCCAATCACCAGAAGTCACTGCCACAGTTCGGATTTACGGGACTTCTACCCGAAACGTCACAATTAAACGCTGTTCTGGCACAAATGGTGCAAGAGAACTCCAACTCTACTTCACCTGTTGCTGGCGTTATCAATACGCAGAAACTAGCCTTACTCGGTCACTCCCAAGGGGGTGCTGTTGGATTATCTGCTATTGCCAACCTCTGCCTTCCTATTTTATGTGAAGGCTCCTTCAGCCGACCTAATGAACTCGTAGCAGGAGCGTTTTTTGGTGCAAATTTACGGAACTTCAATACTCAAGAATTTATCCCCATCAACAATTCAAAAATTCCGACTGCTCTCTTGCAGGGAAATCTTGATAACATTGCTCTTCCTGTCAATGCTCAAAAAACATACGAGCAGATCCAAAACCCTCCTAAAGCAATAATTACTATTTTCGGTGCTAACCACTATGGCATCACAAATACTAACAATCCTGTGGGTGCAAGACCGGATATGAACACTCCAACAATTGCACAAGATGTAGCAGTAGAAACTGTAGCTCGCTGGAGCGCACTTTTCTTGCGTGCCAGCGTTCTCGATGACAAAGAGGCTTTTGATTATGTGTATTCTACAGGGGATGCTCTGGATGCAAATGTGAAGGTAACTAGCCAATCAAAGCCAGTTACCGAATCCTCTTTGACATCTGCTTTGGTCTTGCTAAGTGGTTTTGGTGCAGTGTTTGGACTGAAGAAAAGAAGACAGCTAAATAATTCTAAGGTAGCCAAAAATTAGGTAATAAAGTTTTGCTATGTCTATGGGTAGAGTATGCGATCGCATTCCCACAAAAACGCGATCGCCGAATAGCATTCTATTTATTCTACCTTTCAACAATATGACTGCGAAGCCACTCAGTAAACTCCTCTCGTCATGCTAAGCGCTTATAATGCAAATTCATTAAGCGGTCATCAGGAATAGTAATTGTGATAGTGTGCATCTTAAGGTAGCCACAAATCAGGTAATAAAGTTTTGCCGAAATTACGTAGGGTTTGGTTAATTGACCGACCAAATTGAATATGCGGTTCATCCGCCTCGACTGGTAAAAGTAAAGCCTTACTCCCACGCCCAAAGCGTGAAATTACCAAATTTGCTGCTTCCAAACCTGTCACATAAGCCTTTTCCTGCGACCAGGAACCGTGACGGGTAACAATCCAATCACCACTCATAAAAACATTATTGATACTCGTTAATCCAGGCAACATATACTGATAGCTACCGGGAAGAAAGTGAGTAACTGCATTCGGCAGACGAATAACACTGCTATCAATTACCTTGGCTTCGCGAAAAGCTGGCACGCAAGTTGCTAAATCGCGCTGAACTAGCGGCACAATTTCCTCATCGCTTAACGGGATAAACTGATTGGCGTGATAAAAATCAGCCTCAATAACTGTTCCCGGTTCATCGCGGTATTCATCATGCAGCACGTTCAAATCAAAAAATGTCCAGCCAGTTGTTGCATTGAAACCAAAACAGGCATTGGAAGGACGAGGAATATTAATTTTGCGGTCAAACCAGAGGCGAGTTGCTAACACATCAACCGCGCCCAAGTTGTGAATATCCCGAAATTCTTGACGACTTTGTAAGCTAGGGCTACTTAATACAATCTTCTTCATGCCGCTGATACCAACAGCGAAAATAACCGCATCAGCTTCAAAAACTTCATCACCGCAGACAACAGCTGTTGCTTGATTATTGCTATCAACAATTACGTCACTTACTCGACGGTTGGCGAGTAATTTTCCCCCCGCTTGTTCGATGCGTTGCACCCAAGGACGGAATATCTTTTCTCCAACAGTTCCGCGACACCAGACGACATCAAAATCGGGTTGGTGAGCCAAAATGAAGTAATAAAGCATACCTAGTGCAGCAGCGGCGGAACATTGCTCTCCGGGGGCAAATAAGCCTACCAGCAGCATCGGCTCGAAGGAATCATGGTAAAGTCGTGCCGAAACGCCAAAATCTTTGAAGAGTTCTCTTGCTGTTACCTTGTCGTAGCGTCGCCAAGCTTCATCGGAGTTGTCAAAATCGAGGACGGCGTAGAGTAGAGGTAAAGCTGAGATGCGATCGCTTAACGGCAACCGCTTAAACTGAGTGTAGAGAAAAGTCCCAAGCGGCGTAGGTAGTCGCGGCAAATCTTGAAAAATCGGCGATTCAACTTCTAATCCTGCGGGGGAATACTGGGAGGAACGAGTCCAAGGCGTAAAGGGATTTAGCCCTAATTCGTTGACCAGAGAGAATATATTTCGGTACGGATACCAGAAGCCGTGAATACCAGCTTCGACAGAACGCCCCGCCGCTGTTTTCCAGCCTGCGACTAAGCCACCGGGATAAGAACCAGCTTCTAGGAGGGTTACGTCATAGCCTTGTTTTGCTAAGTGGTAGGTAGCGCCTAAACCTGCCCAACCTGCACCAACGACGACTACTTTTGGGGTTTTTGTTTCTGTTGACATCGCGCACTCTCCATTTTTTTTCAGGATGACAATTAAGAACCTCATCCCTGTCCCTCCCCGCTCTTCGTGGAGGCAGGGTGGTTTCATTTATTAATTATTAAAAGAAACACCCTGCTTGAAGAAAAGGGGGATTTAGCCCCAACCCTTGAAGGGCTGGGGGTCAGAGTGTATTGCATCCTAAGAACCGCTATCAGAAAAAATTCTCTAAGTTCAAAACTGCGGAGCAAGGGAAGTCTCCGGCTCCGCAAAACTCAAAACTCTATTCCGCATCTCCCCCGACAATGACATTTTTAATCCGCAGACTTGGCCCGCCACAGCCTACAGGTAAACCATTTTGTCCGCCTTTGCCGCAACCGCCGGATTCATCCCAGTAGAAATCATCACCAATGGCTTCAATATCAGCTAAGGTGCTGAAGACGTTACCGGAAAGCGTTACATCTCGAACTGGTTCAGCAATTTTCCCATCGCGGATCATCCAGGCTTCAGCGGCGGAGAAAGTGAACATTTCCCCGTTTGTCATCCCTCCTAACCAGTTGCGGGCATAAACGCCTTCTTTGATACCTGTGAATAAATCTGGCACGGGTGTCTTACCCCGCTCAATCCATGTATTCGTCATGCGGACGAGGGGCGGATAGTGGTAGTTAAGACAACGAGCATTGCCTGTGGGGGCTTCTTCCAATTTCCCGGCGGTTTCGCGGGAGTGGAGCCGTCCGACTAAGATGCCATCTTTAATTAGCTGAGTTGTAGTGGCTGGTGTCCCTTCATCGTCGTATAAGTAGCTACCGCGATGACCAGCAGGTGCAGCACCATCAAAGATTTGCAACTCTTTTGGCCCAAATCGCCGTCCCAAGGTCATGACTTCCAGTAAGTCGGGGTTTTCGTAAGCCATGTCTGCTTCTGAGAGATGCCCAAAGGCTTCGTGGACAAATAGCCCGCTGAGTATGGGGTCAATTACTACAGTGTAGGTGTTGCCTTTTACTGGGGGTAGTGAAAGGGCATCCACGCCTCGGAGTGCGGCACTTTTTACCTGCTCGTCAAGATTTGTTAAATCTTCGTAGGCTTTGCGGGAACCTGTGGTTTCGCGTCCTGTTTGCACAGTTTCGCCATTACGGGCGGTTGCAGCAAAGCGCATTTCCATGTCCACCCAGGATTGTTCGATCATCGTTCCCTCTGAGGTGGCGAGGATGATTCGCTGGGATGTGTCGCTGTAGCGGATGGAGGTGGTGGTAATTGAAGAACTGGCGCTCTTGAGGATGGAGGTGTAGCGATCGCACAATTCTTTTTTGCTTTTCAGGGAAATCTGTCGCGGATCTGTGCCTGTCAACGCCAGCTTACAGATAGCTTGTACTGGGTCTATAGGAGCCAGCAGGGTTTCTTCATCGCCAATCATTCGAGCCGCGCTTGTCGCTTCTTCCACCCGTTCTGCTAGGGTAGAAAGCTGATTGAATGAAGCAAAGCCCCAGCCTCCTTTGTAACAAGCCCGGACTTGTCCACCAATGGAGATGCCTTCTGTGAGGGTTTCTATTTTGTCGCCTCGCAAAAATATATCGGTTCCTTCGGCTTCTTCTAGTCGAATCGCTAAATAATCCACGCGGGAGGAGTAACGAGCAACCAGATCGGCGAGCAAGTTTTTGGCATCAGCGAGTAAGCTCGGCATTTGTCTTGCAGCAACATTTATAAACTGCCTCTATTGTGCAATTTTTTGGGCTTAGTACGCCACTGCATTAGTAATTGACAATTAAAAATGAAAAATTGAAATTCAGTTATTTGTTAGTTTGGGTTGAACCTGAGCAACACCTGATAGATGAATATGGAAGGTTGGGCTAAGGCGAACTAACCCAACCTTCCGTTTAGTTTTTTGTTTTTTACCTTTTCCCTTTTACAGGATTGCCTTGTTTAAAGTGGTCTTTCTATTCTGTTAGTTATAGCTGGCGGTAGCGGTGTTGCGGCGTCGTAAATTCTTAATTCTTGAACATTCCAACGGCTGAGGATAGCTTCCGCTTGACGCACCTCGGCTTCTGTGCCTTCTACCATCACAAAGTATTCACCGCTATGGATGCGATGCTCGTAAATTGCGGCTTGTTCTTCCGGAATACCGTAGCCGATTAATCCACCCAATAAGCTACCTGCTGTAGCACCGATTACACCACTGGTTAATGTAGTTGCCAAAGCTGTTGCTGCTGCTCCGATTAATGCGATCGCGCCGACACCGGGAATAGCTGCCAACGTGCCTAACCCAATAGCTAAACCGACCGTACCCCCAACTGCACCACCTGCGATCGCGCCAATGTTTGTTCCCTCTTGGGCCTTATTTTCCGGTGGCGGCGACACTTGCTGTGGCTCTTTGCTGATGGTAGAAACTTGATTCATCGGAAAGCCAGCGGCTTTCATTTCCTCAATAGCGCCTTCTGCATTCTGAATGTCTGAGAAAACACCAAATGCGCGTTTTTGCTGAGTAAGCACGATTCTTATTTCCTCCCGCTAATTGGGGACAGGGACAAGTTAGGAGTAATGAGTTTTGAATTAATAACTCCTCGCCTCTTAACTTCTAACTTTCCCTGTCTCCTCAGTCTCTAGTTTTGCTCGCAGCTGCAACCCATTCGTTTATAGGGTCTGTTCGCGACGGTCAATAATTTGAACTGGAGCATCTGTGCTAGGTGTCGGATCAACGACTGGAGTCGAATACGTGCGGCTGGGATCGGCAACAGTTGTATTATGGGTGGTACCAGTAGTGCCAGGAGCATCATAAATACCCCACTCTTCAATTCCCCGATGGCTCAAAATCGCTTCAGCACGACGAATATCATTATCATCGCCGTCCACCAATACTAAATAATGTCCTCTGGATACGCGATCGTTGTAAACTTTGGCTCGCTCTTCAGGAATTCCCAAACCAATCAAAGCGCCTAATAGACCACCCGCTGCTGCACCAATGGCTGTTCCCGACAGGGTTGTGGCTATGGTGGTGGCTGTAGCTCCTGCTAACATCACCGGCCCGATGCCAGGAATTGCTAAGGCACCTAAACCTACTAATAAGCCAGTCAAACCGCCCAAAGCACCGCCTGTAACAGCGCCTGTTGTTGCGGCTTCGTCGGCTTTATTGCCTACCTTATTGCTTACATCAGCTCCAGCAATGTCGCCTCCTTTATTTGCGTCCTGTGCTACCACAGAAACTCTGTCCATAGAAAAGCCAGAGTTCTTCAGCTCAGTGAGCGCTACTTCTGCATCGCGGTAGTTTGAAAATACACCTACAGCACGCTTATGATGTCCTACCATGATTCCTCCTATTCCCTATTAAAACAGCTTGCTTTATGTCACTAAGAACAAGAACAAACTTTTTTTTGCTTACACCTTGAATTTTGGAATTTATCTAAATTTATGCCATCAATCTTCAGATATAAAGTTAACATTTATCTATCTTAGGTAGGAAAATATTATCTTCCTTAAGGCTTAGAAAATTCCTATCTTAGGTAGTTGCCTTTAGACCTTGAACAGTGTCATGTTTCTTTAAATAAATTAAGCCTTAGAAAATAACGTCTTAATACAAAAAATGCTTGCTTTAGCAAGGGCATCTCTAGGTAAATTGTCCACTGTTAGATAAGGATATAGTCAGAAAATTCTTGAAAGGCGAGTAAGAAAAATATTATAATTATTGAATAATAAATTTATTGATAACGCAGAAGTTGAATTGGAAAACAACGAGCGTGTGCAAATATACGCTCACGCCTATCTAGGATGTAGGTATGCAGAAAAATGCCTAGAGCAGTCCTAAATGGCTCGTGAAGGCGAGATCCCCGACTTCTTTAAGAAGTAGAGGATCTGAAGAACTGGCACCTCACAACTCAAATAGGATTGCTATATATAGCCGCGATTTTAGCCGTCAGGTGTTTTTCAAGCATGGGGATGCACTCTTTTAATTTCGGTAGCAAAAATGGGAATTATAAATTAGGTCTACTTGAGTGTCGTTTTGAGTTCGTTGGAGTGGGGAATTGCAGATGCGCTACCTTTTATTAATTTTTGTTTCTTCGTTCCTGAGTTTACTGTCGGGGCGGGTTGTTACAGCCTCGGAGATTCAAACGCCGAATTTAGTTAAGCAAAATACGCTTAGATCAACTTCAGCTCAAAGTTTCTGGCCCGAAGCCCAGCGACTTGTACAGGATCAGATAAATTTAATTAATCGCATTGAAAGAGCGATCGCATCGGACGATCCCTACGGCGTTTTTGTATCCGAGGGAAAAATAACTCTCCACCAAGGAGAAGTAGAACGCTTTCTCAAAAGTCAATATCAAAATCCTGCTTTGTTGTGTACCCGCACGAACGGCGGCATAACACCAGCAGGCTCCGATTTAAGTGTAGAACAGGCGCAGGTATACTGCTCTCTCTATGCATCAACTGCCCAGTTGATGCCGCTACGCCCAGTGCTGGAAAGACGGCAGGCGACACTGACACCAAACAATCCCTTAACATTATCTAGGAGCCAACAGTCGATTTTGGCAGTGCCTCCTCAGAAGTTGCCTTCCCCCCCTACAAGTTACGTCGCTCCAGAACCGCCGTTAGTGGGGATAAGAGCAAAAACGCCGATTTCTGGCTATCAGCCCCCGATTGCACCTGCGATCGCGCCCCCACAACAAGCAACCACGACGCTAGCATCTGCCAAACAGCTACTCTCCCAAGCAGTAGCTTCCTTTCCCTCAGCAACTTCTTTCATTGATGCAGGCGAAACAGCAAAACTCAAGGAAAGCAACACCTATGGGCTTGATCAGCAAGAGCCTCAAGAGTACGAAAATTTTCTCTCTCAACCCAACACTGGCATCGCCCGCGTGTTGCCAAGTGGAATCGTCAACTCCCAACCGATGCAAAATCGGCTGATTCCCACAGTAGCAGAGCGTTTCGCCTATCCTCCCTTGCTGCGGGGAATTGGCGGTGATATTGCCCCAACCACTCGCTCATCTGGGCGCATCTCTCAGGAAGATGAATTTACTCCCAGATTTGCAGTTAAGCTGGAAAATGGCAACTTCCAGATTGCCCAACGCGGGCTGGATTACGGCTTTATCATGGATTTGGGGGAAGTGCCTTTAGAAAATCTCGACCCCACACTAAAGAAAGTTCGCGCCCTCTCGCCACAAACGCGCCAGTTTTTCCTAAATTATCGTCCCCCTAATGAGCTTGCAGCTTTGCAGGTAGATCGGCAACGCTTCATCACTGGCAAACTAGGTGAAGTTAGTGTTAGCGAACCAGTGCAACAAACGACAGCGCTGGAATCAGCAATAAATCGCCTTTCTCCCGACGCGCCAGTGGTTCTGAACCACACTTATTTAATGCGGTTAGTTCAGTTTCAGGTGCCAGAAGTTGTTCTCAATCGCGGGACAGTTAACAGAGAGCAACGTCGCTATCTCGACCAAATTTTAGAAACACCCAGCAGCGATGCCCTGGTTGCCTTCCGTCCCGTCAACCGCCGTCCAGATGGTAGTTATACGGTTTTGTGGAGAGTGCTGAATCAGTTCCCAGATCCTCAAATTGAAGACTTGGAGAAATACGTCAATTTGCAGTGAAGAGTAAAAGTACCTGACCCGCCCAGAACTAAAGTTCCGGGCTAATAGCCAAAGTCCGTTAAAACGGACTAGAGATATGGCAATTAGTCGGTTTTAACCGACTTAAGCTATTAGCCAGGGACTTGAGTCCCTGGCTAAAGTTTCTGGCCGCAGCCCAGGAACAAGATATTACTTTTGGTTCTGAATAAAATCGTTAACTACTTCTTGTGCCTCTGGTGGAATCTCCGTAACGAGACGAATGGGGAAAGCATCTGTGGAAGCTAACTGTGCATATTCTGGCGTGAGAAAAATCGCGTATTTGGCAGCTTCGTCTGTGAGTTGTGCTGCCATTGCTAGCGCGATCGCTTTCGTGTAGTTGCGGATATCAACAGCTTTCTCCCCAACTACTTCACCGCCTGTATAAAATGTATTCGGTTGCCCAGCTTGATCTTGGGTAGTGCTAGGATCTTTTACGCTCAGATGGGTTCCCCCAACAAAACCGACGAGCCATTTAGGGGATGGTATTTTCCCAAAACCGATAATCTGTTCAGTTAAAGCTGGAGTTGTTTTATCGGCGGAACCAGCTTCAACAAGTGTGGGAACGGCGACTGATGCCAAACCAGTTTCGCCAAATAAAAGCGAGGTAGTGGGGTTGAGTGCGATCGCTGCTTTAACCCGTGGATCTCGCAGTTGGTAGCGGTCTTGCGGAAGCTCTCTGGCAAAACACTGAGAACCTTCCCCCAAACTGAAGGAAATCAAGTTACCTTTACAGCGCTGTTTTAACTCAGTTAGTTGCAACTCACCACCAGCGATAGATAAAGCGGTGGACCCCCCCAGAGAATAGCCAATTACCAGGACGCGATCGGGTGCCAGTTTACCTTTAAGTTGACTGTGGTTCAACTTCTCTAGTTCGTCGATGACAAAACTAATATCCTTGGGGCGATCTAAAAATTCCTGTGCAGATAAGAAGGGATTTCTGCCCTTAAGTGCATTCCTCACATGAGTTTCGTTACTCCCAGGATGTTCTAAAGCCGCTACCACATAGCCGTATGATGCCAAATGTTCTGCCAAGTAGCGCAAATCTGTGCGAACTGAACCCAGACCGTGAGACAAAACTACGATCGGTTTGGCAGAAGACGCAGCTTCAGACCAGTAAACATCAACTGGAATTTCCCGGCGGCGCTGTGTATCATTTAGTTTCAAGTTCAGCACCTGCACGGATGCGCTTCCCGGTTTTGTGGGGTCAAAAGGTAAATTTAGCTGGGGACGCCTAGGAGCCAGTTGGGGCGCGATCGCTGCCATAAACGCCTGAGTTTGCCAAAAAGAGGTGTTAAAGTTTCCTACTACCCTGAACGCCCGATCTAAATCAATATATATAGTTTGCCGGGGATAAGCTTCGACAAAGCTCAGCAGAGATAGTCCCTCAGGTTTTCTAGCTCCCAGTACCAGTCCCGATCGCACATCTAGCACTCCCACATTATCCCGTCGCTGTGTCGCACTAGCCAAAGCTGAAGCCAGCGATCTGCCAACCTCAGTATCAAGTAATCTACTAACACCCACAACATTCAGGTCAAATTTTGCCCGTAGCGCTGATAAAATTTGGCTGCGTTGTTGAGGCGACAGTTGGCGAGCAAAACGTTGAAGATCGGGTGGAACTTTTCCGGTTTCCGCAACCTTTCGCAGATCGGCTATATCTATTGATTCCGTAGAGGAGCCTTTAGTTACAACAACAGTTTGAGCAGCTTGTACAGAATTTAGCTCTCCGCTTATGCTATAAGCGCAAGTACCGATAAAACTTATAACTGATAACAGCCATCTCAACCGGAGTTGCATGAAAGTCTTTCCTAATTTCTGCTCTTAAATAAGTATAATATGGCACCAGTCTGTAGCCAATTACGTGATGGCGCTCCCCACACCGCCTTAGCCTGATGCTACACAACCAAAAAGGAGCTGCGCGATCTGAAAATATCTATAGCCTGCGGAGGCAGGTTTTGTTTGTGCGGTTGCGCCTACAGTCGTCAGGCTAACTAATTTCGCGCTACCCGATTTAATTCTTGATTCAGATTATCCAATAAAGCATTTAACAATTGCAACTGATGATGCTGATTTGTCAGCTTTAATGGTTCTTCCTTTACTTGACAATTAATAACTTTTTCTGCGCCTTCTTCGTATTGGCGAAGCGTTGCTATAGCTTGAATGTTGAAGCGGAGTAAATAATCTTCCGCAGCCTCAGCATAAACTTCTTGTACTTGATTTACATAAGAAGCTGATGATTCTGAGTTTTCGCCGTCTTGTGCCATTTGATTAATAAGATAAGTAGCACCTCCAACTACTGCGGCTCCCACAGGGCCTCCTAAAAGCCAACCTAATCCGGTTGTAAGCGCTATCGGAGCAACACCACTCGACTGAGTTGAAGTGGTTGGTTGATTGGGTAAAACTACTTCTGGAGGTTCAGGAAATGAAAACCATAAATTAGCAGGTTGAGGTTGCTCGAAAAACTCGCAAGCTTGATGTACCCATTTGACAATTGCTTGCTGATGTTCTGAGAGTGCATTCTTAAATGCTCCTTGTTCCCAGGTTTGAAATTCGCCTTTTTCAAGTGCTGAAATAATTTCAGATTTATAGCGGGTTACGAGTTTTGGTAAGTGCAGCCAACTATCTAATTTAGCAATATCCGCTTTAAAGCCTTCTTTAAGCAGTTGTTGCGCCTTTTGTTTGATTTTAAGCTTAGCACTGCGCTTATCTTCAACTGCTTGCAATTCGTTAGTTATTGCTTGAGATTTTGATTGTAGTGCAAGTTTTACTTGAGATGCGATCGCTACCACACGAGGCAACCGATTAGTAACTTTCCCCTGCTGAACTTCCACAATACTTTGTAGGGCTGATTCAAACATAGGAAGCCCCGTAGTCTGTACCGCTGCACCATCTCCTTTTAGTCTAGCTCTTAAAGCAGGTAGCGCATCAACACGGTACAAATTACTAATATTATTCGGTAGCTCTGAACGAAAACTTTCTGCTACAAATACCAAACGATTATATACCTGTTTTTGGTCTTCCGGTTCTAATAAATTCAAGAAATTAACTACAAAAACCACCGTTTTTATACCGCGATCTAGCAGCCAATCTCTCATATTTTCCCGTTCGCCCAAAGTCATTAACTTTCGAGCATCTAGCACCTGTACAACCAAATCTGCCGTTAAAAGTTGGTCGCGCACTAACGTATCCTGCGCTTCCATGTCGTTTGTTCCCGGCAAATCCAATAGTTCTACACCATTTTTCAAGAAATAATGTGGGCAGAAAACCTCTATCGAAGCCACATCGCTCCGCATTCGCCTATCATCATCAAGGATGGCAAATTGCTTTAGAACATCCGTTCCGCTCTCACAAATTTCTCTGCCATCCGACATCATAATTCGGGTGTGTAACTCCGAACCATATTTAACTGTGATGGCTGCACCTGTGGTAGGAATCAAATCGATGGGTAAAGTCCGCTTTCCTAATAGAGCATTCAGCAAAGTTGACTTACCATAATTAAATGGGCCAAAGACCGCAATTCTAAAGCTGGAATTTCCCAGATTATCGCAGATAGAAATCACATCTTTTTGCAACTGCGAATTTTGCTCAAAATCAAGCAGACCAACGGCAGCTCGAAGATATGTTAAGAGGTTCTGATAACTTTCCTGCTCTTGCATACAGTTCTACTCAATTACACTCTGATGCTTGTTGCTCGTTCCCAGGCCGCAGCCCAGGAACGAGAGGTTAAACTGCGGATGCTAGGAAATTACGATATACAGCCTCAATATTTTGCCATTGAGAGTTTATCTCAGTTTCCAAACCTTTGAGACGATTTAACTCTGTGTCCCGATTAATTTCAAAAGCTCCTTTTTGTTTCAATAAATTATCCAACTCAGCTTTCCGAGCATCAATGTCATCATTTATTCGCTTAATGACTTCCCGTTCATAAGCATCAAAACACTCTTTGACACCTTCATGTACGGGCAACCATTGCTCGTTCGCCACTTGAGGCAGATATTTTACCAATTCTTTTTTGGCAGTTTTAACTAATTGTTGACGAGCTTGATCGGCTTGCACAAAACCTACACCCATTCCGATCAACGCCAAACCAAGTGGCCCCAGGAAAACACCAGTCACCCCACTAACAACGTAACCAATGCCAATCGCAGCGGCATAGTTAAATAGGATGTTTTTCCAGTCGAAGCCTGCGCCAGCCATTGCTACGCCCGCTATGTTACCCCGTGCGAGTGAAAACAGACCCATTGCCCACTTAGTCCATGTTGGCGAGTTATCATCTTCAGTCGCGGTATTTGCGTTAATCTTTACCTTTTGTCCTGTCAGCTTCTCAGTAATTTGATCTGTTACTTTACTGTAGGAAGCGCCATAGCTGGCAGCACTTATGGAAAGTTGAGCAAAGGCTGCATTTAAGTCTTTTTCTGCACTTAAAGTCCAAGCAGCGAACTTGTCAGTAATGTATTGCTCAAATGCTTTTTGTAGGGCGGCGTTGAATGCTTCACGTTTACCTTGATTAAGGAAATCAAATAGGTTTAGTTCTGGCTGATAGCGCAAAAAGTCGGTTTCAAATGTATCTCCTAAGCTAAGAACGTAGGAACTGAAAGAGTCAGCGATCGCTTTCGCCTGGATATCTCTGGTAGAACGAATTTCTTGCTGAAACTGATCGCGAATTTGGCTTAGTTTGGTGAATTCCGGTTCAACTGAACTAATCCTCTGCTTGAGTTGATTGACATCCTGATCGAGTAAGGGGATGCGGCGTTCAATCGCTTCTCGCGTATGATTGCAGGTTTGACGTGCGAGAGTTCTAGCTTGTCGCAGTTGAGCGATCGCTCTCTCCTTAGTTAAAAATGTGTTGAGTGCGCCCATGAACTCAGGAAACCCCGTAGATTCTAGAGAAGCCGAAGAGTTTTTTAACCGTCTTCTCAGCGCCTTTATTGCCGAAATTTCAAACACTCGTTCATCATAAATATCATGTCCATCTACCTGACAATAATCAGACAAATTGGCTTTAAAAACTCGTCGCAGTTTCCATTCAGCTTCTTGCAATTCTTCCACATCATCAGGATCGATTAATCCCTCGCGCACCTGATCCCAAGCATTAATCAGAAAGAAAACACTCAACCCTCGACCTTTGATATAATTTTCTAGATAGCGGCGTTCCCCAAGGGTACAAGGTTGTGATGCTCTCAGTACAAACAAAATAGCATGGCAATTATTTATATACCCTAAAGACAGTTCGTTCCGTGCTTCTGTATCATTTAGTCCCGGACTATCTACAATTTCAATTCCCTGTTCTAATAAAGGTAAGGGATACTCTACAACGGCATAGTCAATATTAGGAAAGGCTGGCTTTTTATCTTGTTCTAATTTCTTAGCTTCTGCTGGATCAATTGTGTATTTATGCTTAAAGTGTTGAAAATCAAGTTCTTCAGGAGATTTCCCATCATTAAAGTAAACAGTTACTTTCTTCTGCGGCCCATAGCGTAAAACAGTAAGTATAGCAGTACAGGGATTCACGTCACTTGGTAGCAAGTTCTCCCCAATCAGGGCATTGAGGAATGTACTTTTGCCCCGCTTCATATCCCCTAAAACCAGCAATCGGAATACACCAGTCCGTAAATTTTTACTAACCTCATTGATATCTTCTAGTTGTGTCTCTAAGCCAAGTTTGCCAGATTTTTCTTTTCCTTCTGTTTCTGCTTCTTCTAGAGTTTGAGCTATTTTTTCAAGACAATCAGCAACCTCGGAACGCACTTGAGCGACTTTACTCAAGTCGTTGATAAAGCTATCAGCTTCAACTGTATAATTCATGTTTATTCCCTGCTCTCTAACGGTTAGGTCTTTCAGATTGGAAGAATAGTTTGGATGAAACCCGAACCAGTTCTCCCACTATCCCACTATCACGAATCCAGCCATCCACGAAGCTACTTTAACGCAGACAATTGCCGCAACAGCAAAAACTAAAAACTTTCCAGCAATTACAAGTTTTCTTTGCCAACTTTTTAACGAATCTTTAGGCTGATGTCGAACAGTTTTATGCAGTGGCGGCGCTTTGGAATTGATTTCAGCTTCTATCTCCTGAAGCCGAATTGCATGTTATTGTTCCTGAAGTTCTCGTTCCCGCCCTCGAAGTTCGTTGTTATCGTCTGGATAATTCATCAGTGTTTGTGCTGTCTAAGATGATGTAATTGTTGGCATAAAAGCACTATTGTAGGTTGGGTTTCGCATCCTCCATCCCAGCCTACGCAAAATAGCAAAATTCCCTATACCTTAACCTCAGAGTCTCAACTCTGGCTAGATCAATGTAGAAAAATTTTATCCAAACAAGTAGTCCTAGTACATTTGCGTAGGGAGTACATAGGATTTACAGGCGCGTGATGTATTCTGGCACACACATCAGGTAAAAAATAAATAAGCGATCGCCTTCTCCGGCTTACATATAGAATATTACAACGCCCCGCTTTAAATCCCTGGCGTTGTACGCTCAAAGCATAATTTTGTAGGATTAGCAACACAAAGGCAAAAGAAAACAACAATTTCTTTTGCCTTTTGCGTTTTTATTACTCACCCTATGCAGCGACTAAATCCAGCGAACGCTTCGCAGCCAAGGCCAAATGCCTGTTTGTCTTCTCAATGTGACACCTTCACTATGTTCTTTAACAACTTCCTTGAGTTCATCCGTGGTTAAGGGATAACCCAATTCGCTAGCAACTTTTACGAACTCATCTGGATTGGCTACGGCTTGGAACTGTTTGCGTAAATCTGCATTGCGGGTAGCAGCTTCCAATAATTGGCTGGCACTTTCTTTGGACATCTTTAGAATCTCCTTCTGGTACTGTGTCTTTTTCGACCTCATCTAGCGTCGCAATTTCATACGCTATAGTAGTGCTGAAATTATATTCTTAGCTCAATTTTACATATGACAGCATCTACTATCGTGAATATTTTTATAGAAAATAGCCTTTTTGTGATAATCTCCACGTCTTTTCTGGTGTTTATGGGCTGGGTGTGGAGACAGGCAAAGCCGTTCAGTATTCCGCAACCATTACCGACTTGGTTTAAAGCGTGGTTATCTGTTGTGCTGGTGGTGGGGGTGCTGTTTCCGGTACTGGCGATAGTTGTTTGGGGTGTGTGGTGGAATCACGAGAGTGTGTTGTTAGCGCTCATTCCCTACCTTGTCATGCTGGCGTTACAAATCTTATCTGAAAGCGTGACGTCAAAACGGTTTCAATCCTGCGTGTGGGTGATGATTCCTTGTTTATATCTGCCTTATCGCGTTTGGCAACTGTATAGTGGATTGATGCTTTTGAGCCTTGAGAGCGGGACAATATGGGTGCAGAGATTGTTACTGGTAGAAATTGTCCTTTGGATTTTTAATTATGGGGTACATTTATCGCAAATTCCCCGGCTGCTTCGTTGGGAATTACAGCCTGAGGATGGATAAATTGTAGCGGTTTTGGGAGAGGGAAATAATATTCAGAAAATTATGGCTAAACTATCGAGGGATATAAATTTTGTTTTTTTTAAATAACTCTGCTGCAAGGCAATAGAAGCAATTATCAGCAATTAGTATTATCGGTGAATCAGCAGCAGTGTTTATGACATAGCAGAGATTTCATCCACAAGCTTGACGCGGTTCTTGCGTACAGCGTAAAGCAGCCGGTCGATGGATCTTATATCTTCTTCGTTGGGGGAATCTTGCAATAGTGCAGCCATCATTCCATATCGGTCAGCGAGGGTAATGCTACCAGAGTGGCTGACTTGGGCAAATAGTTCAGCGATCGCAAACTCTAGAGGACAGACTTGAACTTGCATGATTTGGTCAGAGAACTCGATACTTATAATATGAAGCTTTTATATATTTTTTTAGGTGATTAAAAACTTCGTTTAAATGTGACAATACTCTGGGCCAGAAAGCGATCGCAAGCTTCGGATAAAGGTGATGTAATGCTTGCTCATCAGTGATATAAGTCACGTTTTGGGACAGAAGCCTGATGTAGCAATCTTAATTGACTAATCGATTGCTTAAATCCGCCAGAATTAAGGTGAAGCTATCGTGGGACGAATCACTCGCTTAATAATAAGTCTTTAGGTAGTTTAAAAAATGCGGCAAAATTGAAATGTCAACCTTGGGAGACAGGTGATGAATAGCAACCAAAATGAAGGGCAAGCTTCAACTATGCCTTTGCCGGAAGACACTTCTACGACACGGATACGACCTTGGGGGAAAGTTACAGTTTTAGAAGAAGGGCCGCGCTACCGAATTAATCGTATTGAACTCAACCCAGGTCATCATATTAGTACCCAAATGCACTATCACCGCAGCGAACACTGGATCGTTGTGTCTGGCACTGCCAAAGTGATATGTGATGGTAAGGAGACTACCTTAGTTCAAAAACAGTCAACTTACGTACCTATGTCTACACCTCACAGGGTAGAAAATCCTGGGGTAATTCCTCTACTGATGATTGAAGTCCAAAATGGGGAATATCTGGGAGAAGATGACATCACTCGATTCCCAGAAGATCCGGAAAGCTAGGGACTAGGGACTGGGGACTAGGGATTGGGGGCTGGGAGAGTAAGAGAGTGGGAGACTTCCCAATTACCAATTCCCAATTCCCCAATCCCTTATTCTGGTGCAGCTTGCGGTTGTTCCGATGGAGGTTCGCTTTGGGCGATGGTTTCTTGTATCCGGGGGATTTGCAGGAACTTTTGAGTTTCTGAGATCAAGCGATCGCCCCAAAGATTCTCTTTGAGAAAATCCACATCGGCGTAGCGATTGTCTAAGCGAATAGCAGTCTCTCCCAAAAGCACAGCTTTTTCCCTGTCGCCTTTGGCATACAGCGCTACTGCTATAGCTAACTGGGGTTCTGCGGCATCTTTGTCAATGGCAACTGCCGAACGCCACTGACTTAGCGCCCCCTCCACATTGCCCATTTCGTACATTACCAGCCCAATATTGTTAATCGCAGGCCAGAATTTCTTTTCTTTAGCGACTGCTTTTTGGTATTGCGCGATCGCTTCTTGGTACCGTTGCATTCTGTAGTAGGCATTGCCCAAATCAAACAAAGCCTCTGGTACATCGGGTTTGATCTTCAACCCCGATTGCAAAGCTGTAACAGCTTCCTGATACTTTGCCTGCTGAAAATGCCCGCTTCCTATAGCAAATAGAATTCCGGCATCATCGGGTTTCAGGGTTCTAGCTTGTTGCAAGGCATTAATTGCCTTATCTACTTCCTTTGCTTGCAAGTACAAACTGCCCAGCAGAAACCAGGTTTGATAACTTTGGGGAGCCAGCCGAGTTGCCAGCTGCGCCCTTGGCAGCGCCAGATCGTATTGCTGGAATCGCGCCAACTGAGCCGCATCTTGTGCCAGGTTCAACCCCTGCTGCTCTAGTTCTTTTGCATCCAGTTGCAGCGTATAAGGTATGAGTGCCTGCCCGAAGGCGGGTTGTACACTCCATAAACCCAGGACAACGAGAAGAGAAAATAAAGGAATACGCTTAGGCACGGTGCCGCCTCAAAAATTGCGAAAAATCTTTAGCCACATTACACATAATCTAAATGATTCTGGCAAAAATCGAGAGCCACAGCCACCTATCAATTTTTGCTCGTCCCTGTTACGGTAAACCGTAAGGACACAAAAACCCTGGAAAATCCGTCAACGCTAACATAAAGAAAGGATAACAACTCCCCTTAGTAGAAGCTTTTACTGTAATTCACCCGGTTAGGTGTTTCCAAACATAAAAATATTTAGCTATTTTTGGGGAGGTGGGACGTATCCACCGCCTCAAAGCTAATGGTAGGCAAGATGCCTGTTCTACGAGATGAAAAAATTTATTACTTAGAAATAATTCATTAGATTAGTAATAAAAATCACCATATAAAACCCAAAACAATCCGTATTGCCTGAAGTGAATACCCCACAAATGCAACTTCCCCTAATTGGAAAAGTCAAGAATCCTTCTCGCTGGATAATCGGGCTGCTAGCATCAGGCATCCTGGTAGCTAGTACGACTTATTTCGTTATGGGTCGGAGTTCGCCCCAACTAGATATCCAGACACTAACCGTACCTGTAAAATCGCAAAGCCTGAAAGTACGGATCGCCGCCAATGGAACCGTTGTGCCGCTGCAAAGCGTCAACCTCAGCCCGAAAACATCTGGGACTCTGGCGAAATTGTACGTCGAGCAAGGGGACAAAGTGCAGCCGGGGCAAAAGATTGCCCAGATGGAGAATAGAGAGCTTCAGGCGCAACTATCACAAGCACTCGCTAATCTTAAACAAGCGGAAGCCCGTCTAGCAGAGGCTCAAGCTGGTAGTCGTCCTGAAGAAATTGTTCAGGCAAAAGCAAGACTGTCTCAGGCGAAAGCTCGTTTGCAGCAAGCTGAAAATGGCTCTCGTCCAGAGGAAATCGCCCAAGCGCAAGCCAGATTGCAGCAAGCGCGATCGCGTCTAGCAGATGCTCAGAATGGTCGTTCTACAGAAATTGATCAAGCCAAGGCTCAAGTCGAAGCCGCCAAAGCGCGAGAAAATTTGGCGCAAAAACGGGTGAAACGCTATCAATTCTTAGCCGATCAGGGAGCAGTGGCTACAGACCAGTTGGATGAAGCTTTGACAGAATACCGCAACGCCACCGCCAACGTTAATGAAGCCCAAAGACGACTTGAGCAACGGACAAACAGCACCAGCCAAGGAATTGAGCAGCAACAAGCTGCCTTAACAGAGGCGCAGCAAGCCTTAAAACAGCTGCAAAGCGGCACCCGTTCCGAAGAAGTTTCCCAGCGTCAAGCTGATGTGGCAGAAGCACAATCAGCCTTGCGTCAGTTAGAAAATGGAACGCGACCAGAGGAAATTGCCCAGCTTAAAGCCGCTGCTGATGCTGCTAGAGCTTCGATGCAGGCGGTGCAAGTCCAGCTATCTGATACGGTGATAGTTGCTCCGTTCGCTGGCATTGTGACGCAGAAATATGCCCAAGAAGGAGCTTTCGTTACCCCCACAACTTCTGCTTCCAGTACTGCTTCTGCTACTTCGAGTTCAATTGTTGCCCTTGCTAGAGATTCAGAAATTCTCGCTAAAGTCCCAGAGGTGGATGTTGGACAAATTAAACAGGGACAAGCTGTAGAAATTGTGGCGGATGCCTATCCTGACCAAGTATTTAAAGGTAAGGTGCGCTTGATTGCTCCAGAAGCGGTGGTTGAGCAAAATGTCACCTCTTTTCAGGTGCGGGTAGCGCTAGAAACTGGTAAGGAGCAACTGCGTTCGGGAATGAATGTGGATCTGACGTTTGTCGGCGAAGCGGTGAATAATGCTTTGGTGGTGCCTACGGTGGCGATTGTGACGGAAAAAGGTAAGACGGGCGTACTGATACCCAGTGAGAATAATGAACCGAAGTTTCAAGAAGTAACAATAGGTTCAACTATTGAAAACCAAACGCAGATTTTGGAAGGGATAAAACAAGGCGATCGCGTGTTTATTGACTTACCTAAAGATAGAAAACCGAAGGAGGAATAAATACTAATACCTTTGGAACAATTAGCAATTAGCAATTAGCACGCTCACTATGGACATTCTCGAAAGCGTCAAAATGGCAGCCACAACGCTAGTGGCAAACAAACTGCGTAGTAGTCTCACCATGTTGGGCATTATGATTGGTAATGCCTCAGTTATTGCGATGGTAGGGATTGGGCAGGGAGCGCAAAGGCTGGCATCAGAACAATTTGAGGCACTTGGGCCAAACGTGCTGTTTGTGGTTCCCGGTTCTCAGGCAACTCGAAATACTACGTTAGAGGTGCCGAAAACCCTGGTACTGGAAGATGCGAGAGCGATCGCTACCCAAGTGCCTTCTGTTAAAGAAGTCGCTCCCCAAATTAATACCAGACAATTAGTTACCTACCGCAACAAAAATACTAACGCCACCATTCTTGGCACAACTTCCGATTATCTCTCAGTGAGAAGCTTTGATGTCGAAACCGGACGATTTATCACCGAGCAAGATATCAAGCGGAGTAACCAAGTTGTGATGCTGGGGCCTGAGTTGGCAAAAAAACTGTTTGATAACCAAAATCCCATTGGCGAACAACTGCGGATAAAAAATCTCAGCTTTCAGGTTGTTGGCATTATGAAACCTAAAGGCTCAGCGTTGGGAGATAATCCCGATGAAACCGTTTATGTGCCAATTACCACCGTAGCTAACCGCATCGTCGGACGGACATCACCTTATGGTTTGGAAATAACCGCCATTTCTCTTTCCGCCAAAGATGAAGATAGCACAGGGGCAGCTAAATTTCAGGTGGAAAATTTGCTGCGGTTACGGCACAAAATCAACGGAGAGGATGACTTTACCGTCAGAAGCCAAAAAGACTTGTTAACAATCGTCAATACGATTACCAGCGGATTGACACTGATGTTAGCAGCGATCGCAGCCATCTCCCTCTTTGTCGGCGGCATTGGCGTAATGAATATTATGCTTGTCTCCGTCACCGAACGCACCCAGGAAATCGGACTCCGCAAGGCTATCGGCGCACAAGAGCAAGATATCCTGATTCAATTTATCATCGAGGCAGTGATTCTCTCAGCAGCTGGTGGCTTATTCGGTACTATGCTGGGTGTCGGGGGAATTTCGCTTGTCAGCGCCTTTTCTCCTTTGAAAGCCAGCATTTCACCTGTAGCTGTTATCGTTGCTGTCAGTGTTTCCGGTGGGATCGGTTTATTTTTTGGTGTCGTCCCCGCACGACGAGCAGCTAAACTCGATCCAATTGTAGCTTTGCGAAGCGCTTAAAAAGTTTTGTAGGGGCGGTTCTAGAATAAGCTTGGCATCTCACCAAGATATTGACTAAACGCGCCCATTTTGAGTTTTGAGTCCTGAGTTTTACAGCTAAATAAATGCAAGATATATACGGTTCTGATTCCTCACTCAGTCCTCAGTCTTCAGTCCTCAGCCCTTCAAAAAAACCAATTATTCAACTTGAGGATATTACCAAAGTCTACGGCATCGGTGACACAGAAGTTCGCGCCCTTGCTGGTGTTAGCTTAATCGTGGAAGAGGGCGAGTATTGCTCAATTATGGGCGCATCTGGTTCGGGCAAGTCCACAGCTATGAATATTATCGGCTGTCTCGACCAACCAACCGACGGATATTATTATTTAGATAACGTGAATGTGTCTCAACTGGGAGACTCGGAATTAGCTAAAATTCGCAATCGTAAAATTGGATTTGTGTTCCAACAATTCCATCTTTTGCCTCAACTTTCGGCGTTAGAAAATGTCATGTTGCCGATGGTTTATGCTGGTATACCTAATGGCGAAAGAAGGCAAAGGGCAACAGAAGCTTTAACTCGCGTGGGTTTGCAGCATCGCCTGAATAATAAACCAAATCAACTTTCTGGGGGACAACAGCAGCGGGTAGCGATCGCGCGTGCCATTGTCAACAATCCCGTCTTACTGCTTGCCGACGAACCCACGGGCGCTCTCGACTCCAAAACCACTGAAGAAGTGATGAACATCTTCACCGAACTGAATTCCAGCGGTATCACTGTTGTGATGGTGACTCACGAACCAGAAGTAGCACGTCTCACTAAACGCATCGTCTGGTTCCGCGATGGAGAAGTTTTACACTCTCATCTGAAGCCAGAAGATATTGGTCAGGTAGCTGTTTCTTGATTGGTTAAATTGTAGGTTGGGTTGAGGAACGAAACCCGACAGGCATAAGCATTTGTTGGGTTTCTTTCCTACGTAAGGTTGGTATTTTTAACTTTAAATAAAGAAACCTGGTTTCTTTGCTTCCTTAATTTAGTTAGTTGCTAGATTTTTAAACTTTACTGCGTAGGAAACTCACCAAATTTTGCAGAAACGACTGACTGACGCTTCCCTTGCTGACAGACTCCTGTATTAGTTGTGGTACAGCTACTACGGAATTATCCTTGAACTGTGCGGGAGATGGGGCAATCAGCGGCACTTCTTCTGCTAGGCTGAGGACGCTTAAGCGAAAGGCAGCTTGCTGCACTTTCTCCACAGGTAGCCGGAGTTGCTGCGCGATCGCTTCTAGGGAAACAGTCCCTTTGGCAAACTCCCATACTTGCCACTCAAGGGCATCTAGCCGGAAGCGCGGTTGTCCTGTAATTACGCTTGTCAAGCCAGAAGTAGGGGCAGGTAGTTTATCTTTAAGCGCCGTCCAGTCTCGTAGCGCCCGCAAACTCATCAGGGTTGCTTCTGTTGCTGGTACGCTCAAACCTGTCATTTCTGCTAAGGGCAAAGGAACTTTGGTTTGAAATTCAAACTGACCATCCTGTAGCTGGAACAATGCACACACTCGCCGCAATACCTGGCTTTTGAACAGCACTTTCAGTTGTTCTGCTTCCAGAAGTCCGTGAGATTTCAGGCATAGCCCCATCGGTGTTTTATTCGAGAAAACCTGAGCGAGTCGGGAGACAACGCGATCGCTCAACCAACCCCGCTGGGAAATCATTGAGAGTAAACCTTTTTGATCCAGGCTTGCAGCAGCCGCTACAATGCGCCCTTCATGCACCCAGATATAGTGGGATTGCGAATTTCGGTTCCGATCTACACTTAAACCATTAATCGTCAACAATCCCGTCTTGTGTCCTTGATCGAGGAACTGAAAAAGTTCAGGCAAGGAAAATTCTGCTAAATAACCAGTAACCGCCATAGTTTTCCTATTTCAGCAGACCGTTTAAATACCAGCTTGAGCGCCTTCTACTGCGGGTATTAGCTTAAATAATAGTTAAATCTCTGAACCATATTTATCAAACTATACTTTTCGTTACATTTTCCCTTATGAGTAGTATAAAAAAGTTAATAAAATAGTTTTTTATTTGACTTATTGAAATACTAGTAATTAAATTCTTACTTTTAATGCAGTTTATCGAACAGCCGAGTCGTAAATTAAGTGCTGGAGCAGAATCAACAAAGCCTGAATTACCGAACTTTTTTGGGTTGCATCCACAGACACCATAGGCGGTCGATCTTTGTGATTAATGTATCCCAGAGCGATCGCTACATCCTCCTCTTGCCAAGCTCCGGGACAGTCCATATGAGTTAAACCAATCAGCATGGGGATTTGCACCCGCGCTTTCATGAAAGCTAGAAGCCGACGAGCCGCCCGAAAATCGCTAGGACGATGAGCGTCTACCAGCAGGATGTAAGCATGGGATCTGCGAATTAACAAATCCCACATAAAATCAAATCTTGCCTGACCAGGCGTACCATAAAGGTGCAAAACCATATCAGAACCAAAGTTCAGCCGACCAAAATCTAAAGCAACCGTCGTTTTTTCTTTGAGATCGCCTGTTTCATCGGTGACTTGACGATCAGTGTCTACCACTTCAATTTCACTCACACTACGAACGAAGGTTGACTTTCCCGCCCCGAACGTTCCTGTCACAACCAAGCGCATGATTTCCATCAATTTTTACCCTGTAAAAAACCAAGTTTTAGATAAAAGAATTATTGCAGTTATGCTTAATCAAAGATTTGCCTGGTTGCTGTGGTAGATAGCAATCTAAAGAAATCGTTGAGAAAAAGGTTATTACGGGGATTACTTATACAATCAAGTACCATTAGCCCCAAAGTAATTTGTTGAACTTTCGACAGAGAAAGTCCAAGTTGCTCTTGCGATCGCTACTCTGGAAACCTCACCCCTTCTACGATTTTAGATTTACCACTCAAAGTTATCTAACCGTAGATTGGACTTTTCTACAACTATTTTAGACAGTACCAACGTGAGCTAGGTAGCTTATCTACCAATGATGCCCAGTCTCGCTAGCTCCATAATTTCCATTGCTGATATGTATTGCATCAGTATTAAATGGTGATTTGTTAAATAACTCTATCTAAAGAGGTATGACTTTTGTTTGAGGATGCTATTCAGCTTTTCTGTCTTCAGACTGTTTTAGGAGATGATAACAATTAATTATCTATATAGTGTTAGATTAATAAATAGTTACGAAATGTTAAGCAAGGCAGGTGGCAGAACAAGGAAGACTTCCAAAAGCAGAAAATCACATCACTAATTTTAGAAAAATCTATCAAATAGCCTTGCCTGTAATGGTCTAGCAATCAGCTGTGCCAGTGGTAATAACAAAATTTAGTTTTTTTGGGAGAGTCGAATGGAATTAATGCGCTTGATTGTGACAGGGACTGTGGGTGCAGGGAAATCCACCTTAGTACGTTCGGTCAGTGAAATAGAAGTGGTAGACACCGATCGCCAAACCACAGATAAAACATCAGTTAAAGAAAAAACTACAATTGCCCTCGACTTTGGAAGGCTAAACTTTGGCCCTGACATGGCGGTGCATCTGTATGGCACCCCTGGCCATGCGAGATTTGATTTTATGTGGGATCTCTTGATTCAGAGAGCGCACGCTTATATTTTGCTAGTAGCTGCTGATAGACCAGGCGATTTCCGCCAAGCTCGTCAGCTTTTGGCTTTCATGGAGCAGCGGGTGCAAATCCCGGTAGTAATTGGTCTAACCCATACAGACTGCCCCGGAGCTTGGTCTAAGAAGGATGTAGCGATCGCTCTGGGATACGCCAATAAGATAAAACGTCCTCCCATCGTCATTGTAAATCCAGCCGAAAAAGCTTCTGTAGTTAAAGCTTTGATTACTTTGGTAAATCAGTTCAATTCCAAAAAATCAGCAGCTTTCTCCCAGAAAAGAGACAAAGCGGCTTGAGGATGAATTGCGCCGCGATCGCCAACAAATTGCTAAAGTTTAAAAAGCTTATTAGTTAAAGTGGCAAGGAATTAATCATCCAAAAATTAACCCTGAACAAATAGCTATGCTTAAAGCAAAGCCATCTTTAGTTCAGCCGTCAGACGCTTAATTTCAAGCATTAATACCCCCTGTTTAGCAGACCTACTCGCCAAGACCAGTAAGACCGCCTCAGAGCCACAGCTGGTGAGAATACCAAAGCCATTGCTGCCTTCTACATAAATGCGGTCGAGGATACCTCTGGATAACTCAGTGCCAATGCGTTCGCCTAAAGACAGCATAGTAGCGGACATGGCAGAAACTCGTTCTTCGTCCATCTCACCCGGTAAGCTGGAAGCTAGGGGTAGACCGTCGGGAGAGACAAGTGCGGCACCTTGAACGTCACTGGTAGCACTGACAAAATTTTGGAGAATGCTTTCAAGCTTAGCGGTATTAATTGCCATTGTCGTACCTCGTTAATTGCGATCGAGAAAAGATTTTTGTTGTGATCAGTTGAGGAATTCTCAAATAGAGCGATCGCATCCTTTAATAAGGAGTCAAAACTCCAGCGCGATCGCCTGGAGCATCCCCAAAGACTGCTCCTCGCCTGATCAAATCAACTTTCATCTCCCTCGAAATTCCCATATTCGTTGCGAACTGAGCATTTTCTACCTTCGCACCCCTCAACTCAGTCCCCCTCAAATCAGTACCGCTCAAATTAGCACCGCTCAAATTAGCACCGCTCAAATTAGCACCGTTCAAGTTAGCACCGCTCAAATTAGTACCGCTCAGGTTGGCAAGACTTAAGTCAGTACGGATCAAGTCAGCCAGACTCAGATTGACACCGCTCAAGTTAGAACTGCTCAGGTTGGCAAGACTCAAGTCAGCACGCATCAAATCAGCAAGAGCCAGATTTGCACGAATCATACTGGCACCCCCCAGGTCAGCACCGCTTAAATCGATACCCTTGAGATTGCTACCGCTTAAGTAAGCACTTCTCAGGTCAGCACCACTCAAGTCAGCACCACTCAGATAGGCACGAATTAAGTCAGCACGGATCAGGTTCGCACCGCCCAAGTAGGCACGGATTAGGTTAGCACCCCTGAGTCTGGCATTGCTCAGGTCAGCGCTGCCCAAATTAGCGCCCCTGAGTTTAGCATCGCTGAGATCCGCACTACCCAAATTAGCATCGCTCAGGTCACTTCCTCTCAGGTCAGCACTACTCAAATTAGCATCACTGAGATCCGCACCCCCCACGTTGGCATCACTCAGGTTCGCATCGCCCAGATCCGCACCCCTGAGATTAGCACCCCTGAGATTGGAACCCCTAAGACTTGCATACTTCAGGTCAGTTCCTCTCAGGTCGGCACCCCGCAAATCGGTTCCCCGCAAATCGGTTCCCCGCAAGTCGGCACCCCAAAGAGCAGCACCCTTTAGGTCAGTTCCCCGCAAGTCGGCACCCCTGAGATTACCACCCCGCAAGTCGGCACCTCTCAGGTCTGCCTCAGCAAAATCTTCAGTAAGATTTAGACCAGCAATTGTCGCCAGTTGATCGAGATTGTCGGTTTGTGCTTCTACAATACGCTGGATCAGGACTTGAAGTTCCTGAACAGATGTTTCATCAGTCATCAAATTCCTCCTTGGAAACCCCCGCCTTTATACGCGGGGAGGGATAGGAGCGGGGAGGATGTCAAAATGCAATTCTTGCCGACTCAGGTAGGGCTTTAATTTTGGTTCCAACACCCGCAGGACAATCAGCCTTTCCAAAACTGCCCTCTTATTGCGGCTAATGTCTGGGGGCCATAACCCTTGTGCGTCAGTCAAATGTACATCTCGCTTGGAAACTTCAAAAGTTGCTTCTACACGAGTAGGCACTTTCACATTCAATGTTGCCAGCTTTATATTCTCGATTTTGCCTTTCAAAACTGGCTCACCCATATCTTCTTCAAAGATCCAGGTGGGATTCTCCTCGAAAGCTGTTGTCGTTATCTGACAGGTGGTTGCTCCTAACTTCTCTGTTCTGCGCGTTGGTGTACCGAACCCCCTAACTCCAGCTTTACTCCCATTCAAAGAAGGTAGTAGATTGCTCCAAGAAACTTCTTGACGCTGTTGCTCGTTACTTTTTTCCGGCTTTTGCTTTTCTTCTGAAAGGATAAGCTCAATTGAACCAATTAACTGCCGGGATTCATAGGGAAGTTCACCATTTTCCAGTTTTAGCTTTAGTTCTCCACTTTTGATGCCAAACTTGATGCGACCGCCCATCAGGGGTAGCCACTGCTCGTTAAACTTGATGGTTAAGTGCAAATCAATCTGCTCGATGTCATTTTGTTGTGCCTGAGAATCAAAAGTTAGGACTAGAGGCTGGATTGGTTGCTCTAGTAGAACTGGAGTTCCTAGCAATTTCATATACAAGCAGCCTGGACATCGATTCTCAGGCTCTGGTTGAGGCAGTGTGGGGAATTGAGACATTACCACGGTAGAACTCTTCGTTCAAGCGGGTTGCCTATAACGCTATCATGACCCGGCGATTCGTAATCTCCGGAAAGTGGAACTTTTCCTTAAGTAATTACACATAATTAGAAGAATCGGTAGTTCAACTCCTGCGCTTTTTGTCAAGTAACTACCCCAACCAAACTCGATTTCGATTACTCCTTATCCCCAGTCACCAATCCCCAGTTCCCAGTCCCCAGCCTCGCGATCGCGCAAAAATCAGGAGTGTTTCGCACAACGGAAACACTCCTACTGTTCTCAAACCCTCTCCCAGCCTCAGCCTGGAAGAGTATCAATCTTCTGCATCGATTACAAACTTGCAGTCTTGCCAGTTTCCGCCTGAGAAGCAATGGGTTTCACATCGGTATAGCCCATATCACTTGCGATGGTACGGAACATCGAAATTTGCCCCTCGAAGTCCAGCCCTTCAATTTGTCCCATCAAATCGTTAATAGGTTGGCTTGCTTGGTAGTCAGCAGGCATATCTACCACGGTATTACCCATTTCCTGCGACCAAGTGTACCAAACCATTAACTGATTATTTTCTTTCAATGCTCCATAGGCGCGAGAATATTCTGTATCTTTGCGCTCAACAATTTCTCGCATGATCGCCAGTTGCTTATCATCATCCAATTGCAAATAGTCTCCTAACAGCTTGGGAGCCAGTTCAGGATCTGTTCCTTGTGGAGCCGCTGGGGTGATAGAGTCTCCCATCTTTTTATAAACATAATAAAACCAAGCTAATTTATCGTCGGTGTTCAACGCTTCAAAAGCCTGAACCACTTTTTGTGTTTCATCTGAAAGAGCTTGAGTTTTTATGGTGTTTTCGTCTGGGATCATAAAAGCTATCCAAAAGTAAAGTTAGTATTTCCAGACTAGGAATATCAGACTTTGCAGCCCTTAGTCCCCCTCCAATAGAGAGAATTTTTGCTTCTTCGGTGACGCAGATTGGGTAACGGGTGAAGCGGGAGATTGAGGATCTATCCCAAGAGAGTCAAAGTAACGGGGATCAATCCCTTAAAATCGATCTCGCAGATAAAAAAGTCTAAATAAATAGGAGTTCCTTATGACTGAAGAAGTGAAACCCAATCCTAGTGAAGCTACAACCCATGACGCTCAGCTAGCTGCTGAGAATATGGCTTCTGGTGAAGAGAAAGTACAAAAAGTTGATTTAGATGCTGACTATGAAGCATCAAAAGCGTTTAGCGTTAGTGAAGTAGACCGCAAAGGTGGTGGTGCGGAAGCGGCTGAAGCTGCTACAGCTCCTAAGTTCAAAGTACCTGAAGCGACAGAGATGAAATCCTCACCAGATACAACAGGCAACCCAGCTGATTATATACAGATGGCGCAGGATGTCAGCCCCAGAAAGGACGATTAGGAAAAGTCAGCAGCCGGGTCAAGCGGCAAGAGTGGCGATCCTGCTGACACAAAAATGGCCAAAAAAGTCCTCTAAGCTGTGACATAGATAAGGCAGAGCTTCGCGTAGGTGTGGAGTTTTTGAAAAAAGAATTATTAGAACATTCGCTCAACCTCTATTGGGTTGGGCTTTAGTTGTGGGAGTCAAATGCTGCATAATGGGAAGGCTTTTATCGTTTATCGTGGGGAGATAGCACACTTGCCGTTGCCAATTTTCCCAGATTGTCAGAGCGATAATTCCATTCCTCAAGCCTTCTTTTCAGTTTAACTATGCGAACCCATTATTGCGGCGAACTTAGAGCAGAACATATTGGAGAAACCGTTACCCTGTGTGGATGGGTAGACCGTCGCCGCGACCACGGGGGTGTGATATTTTTGGATTTGCGCGATCGCACTGGTATCGTTCAAATTGTCAGCGATCCTGTACGCACACCAGATTCTTACGCACAAGCAGAAAAGCTGCGTAACGAATATGTAGTCCAATTTACCGGGCGAGTCACCCAGCGTCCAGAAGAGTCGCTAAATTCTCGCCTACCCACAGGTGAAGTGGAAATTTATGCAGACAAGATAGAACTGCTCAATCAAGTTTACAAGCAGTTACCTTTTCAGGTGGCGATCTCGGACACTGAACCCGTGCGCGAAGACTTGCGGCTAAAGTATCGGTATCTGGATTTAAGACGCGATCGCATGGCGAATAATCTTCAGTTGCGTCACCAAGTCGTTAAAACCATTCGCCGCTACCTCGAAGATACCGAAAACTTCATCGAAGTAGAAACCCCAATTCTCACCAAGTCTACTCCCGAAGGCGCAAGAGACTATCTCGTACCCAGCCGTGTCAACCCCAGCGAGTGGTTCGCCTTACCCCAGTCACCGCAACTTTTCAAGCAACTGCTGATGGTATCCGGCTTTGACCGATACTACCAGATTGCCCGTTGCTTCCGCGACGAAGACCTCCGCGCCGACCGTCAGCCAGAATTTACCCAACTGGACATGGAAATGAGCTTCATGTCCCAAGAAGAAATTATCCAACTAAACGAAGGTTTAGTTTGTCATATCTTCAAGACAATTAAAGGTATCGATTTACCTTGTCCTTTTCCTCGTCTCACCTACGCCGAAGCGATGGAACGCTACGGAAGCGATAAACCAGACACCCGCTTTGGTTTAGAACTCGTCAACGTCTCGGACTTAGTTAAAGACTCTGGTTTCAAAGTCTTTAGTAGTACAGTTGCATCTGGCGGCGTTGTGAAAGTATTACCCATTCCTGGGGGAAATGATGCTATTTCCAATACGCGAATTAAACCTGATGGCGACTTATTTAAAGAAGCCAGCGAAGCGGGTGCGAAAGGACTTGCTTACATTCGCGTCCGAGATAACGGCGAAATCGACACTATCGGCGCAATTAAAGACAACCTGACAGAAGAACAAAAGCAGGAACTATTACGGCGCACTGGTGCAAAAGCGGGTCATTTACTACTATTTGGCGCTGGTGACTCTAATATGGTGAATAAAACTCTCGACCGCTTGCGCTTAGTAGTTGGTCGAGAATTGGGGTTAATTGATCCAGAGAAGATAAACATTCTTTGGGTGACAGATTTCCCAATGTTTGAATGGAACGCCGACGAGAAGCGTTTAGAGGCGTTACATCATCCGTTTACTGCTCCTCATCCCGAAGATGTGCATGACCTGAAAACTGCAAGAGCGCAAGCCTACGATTTGATTTTCAACGGTTATGAAATCGGCGGTGGAAGTCGGCGAATTTACCAGCGAGAAGTTCAAGAACAGGTGTTTGAAGCGATTGGTTTATCCCAAGAGCAAGCATATAACAAGTTTGGATTTTTGCTGGAAGCGTTTGAATACGGAACTCCGCCGCATGGAGGTATTGCTTACGGTTTAGACCGCTTGGTGATGCTATTAGCTGGTGAGGAGTCAATTCGCGATGTAATTGCTTTTCCGAAGACGCAGCAAGCTCGTTGTCTGCTGACAAATGCGCCTTCTGGTGTGGATGAGAAGCAGTTGAAGGAGTTGCAGGTGGCTTCGACTTATAAGCCGAAATCTACTGAGAAAGGCAAGTAAAGAACCCCTCTCTAACCCTCCCCGTTAACGGGGAGGAAACAAATTCTTTATTTGGGGAAGGTTAGCGATCGCACTTTTTGAGATAAATCTCCACTGACAAAGCCACAATATTTTTAAAATCGCTTTATATATTCACGTGTCTTTCTCCTTATTTAGCGCTTCATAATAGTTAAATTATTCGTCCTGTAAAAGTCGTTCTTCATCCATTAGTTTTAATAAAACGTCATTTTTAAAAATTTCTTCAATCTTTTCAAACTTGGTAATGGTGATTTCCACAATGATTGATTACTTATTTTTATATAAACCATAGTATATAGTAATTTCAAACATTTCCTTATACGATCAAAAAGTCATAATTCTTCTATAATGATTGCAGGACTGTAAATACAAGATTTTGTCTCATAGGCTTCTCGAAAATAAGCGATCGCTTCTTTAAGTCGCTTCAGGACTGCTTTTTGGGTTCCTGACCTAAGCACCCATTTTCTATACATAAAGCAATCCAGTAAGCCGCAGTATTCCTCCTCACCATTATGCAAAAGTCCAAGGCTCTCCAGTTCATAGTTAACTTAACGTTCCAATTAATTTGGAGCTAAAACTTAATATTAATTATTGACAATTGACAAATGCTATGATAATGGAGTTTAATGATAAATGTAGGGCATTAGTAGATCCCCGCCAAGAGATTTGCTAATGCCCTTGACTAAACTCCTTACGGATACAAATTGCTCGTGTCACAAAATACTGATTCAATCGATTCCACATCAGAAACTCGTGCGATCGCCTACACAAAGCGTCTCAATCCTTGGGCGATTGTTCGTCTCCTTCCCAATAGACAGAAGGCGACCGTGGCTCGATTCCGCAGTCGGTGTGATGCAGACTGTAATATGCAGCGGATGCGTCAGCTGACACCCAACGCTTCCTTTATGGTGGTTTTTGACTGTCAACCAGACAAAGCTGCGGTCTAAAGTTCTGGTATGCGATCACCCTGTTTGGGGAAAGGATACGATCGCGCTGTTTGAAGTGATAATGCGATCGCGCTGTTTGAGATGAGGATGCGATCGCTAAATTCCTCTCACTTCTCACTCTAAAAGCCTCTCAATTTCTTGATTAATAAAGCCAAATTGTCTAAAAATCCGCAACACATAAGTGGGTAGATAGTTCTCTTGCTCCGATGTCGATAGGAACAACCCTTCGCCCGTCTTGTAGATCGCGACTATACAAACCATCGTCTCTTTTACTTGAGATAGGTTAAGCCAAGT
Source organism: Funiculus sociatus GB2-C1 (assembly GCF_039962115.1). NCBI lineage: Bacteria > Bacillati > Cyanobacteriota > Cyanophyceae > Coleofasciculales > Coleofasciculaceae > Funiculus > Funiculus sociatus. Next base: position 45,241 of record NZ_JAMPKJ010000006.1, read on the forward strand.
TAACCGTAGTGAATTTCCCTACTGACTGAAGAATAAGCGATCGCGACGTTTGAGATGAGGATGCGATCGCGCGGTTTGACCTAACCCCTCTCCGAAGCCGATAGGGGAGCCGGAAGCCCCCAACCCTACGAGGGTTGGGGGTTGGGAGTTAGGCTTCTTCACAATCGCAACAAGCGGTGTAAATATCCAGCAGAACATCATCGATATTTTTTCTTACTTGTGCATTTTTAATTCGCAACAAACGCAATCCTCGTGCTGACAAAACTTTGTCACGTTCTGCATCGTATTCAGCTTGTTGTTCGTGAATTTCTCCATCTACTTCTACGACCAATCCGACAGCGTGACAGTAGAAATCTACAATAAATCCATTAATAATCTGCTGGCGGCGGAAGTGGAAACCATTCAATCGATTAGCACGAAGATATTGCCAAATAATTTTTTCTTCCGCTGTCATTTGTTTGCGAAGTTCTTTGGCACGTTCGACTTTAGCTGAGGCTACATTTTGTCCAATAACAATATTGCGAGTTCCCTCTTTTCTCGGTGATGAGGGATGTTGGGGTGTTGGGTTATTCATCGACTAAGTATGAAGATATATTGGTATCTTTTATTATGGTTGACCTCTCCCCCAACCCCTCTCCGAAGCGGAGAGGGGAGCCGGAAGCCCCCTTCCCTTGAAGGGAAGGGGGTTGGGGGTTAGGTTTTTTGGCGATAGGCGGAGGATGCGATCACATTTGTTGAGTTTCAAAAGAGTATCGCTATGAGGCTGATATTTTTTAAGGTCTTACTCGTGAGTTATGCCATCTGGCATAATTGCCCCTGTTAGAATAGTGGCTTTCAAATCAGCTCCGCTCAGATTAGCCCCTTTCAGGTCTGTACCAGTCAGATCAGCACCACTCAGATTTGCATTTTCTAAAGCTGCGTCATTCAGAATAGCACCCTTCAGATTAGCCCCTTTTAGGTTCGTACCACTTAGCTTGGCACCATGTAGATTAGCATTGCTCAGATTGACATAACTCAAGTCGGAAGCGCTTAGATTTGTATAACTCAGGTGGGCTTTTTCCATATTTGCGCCTATCAAAATTGCTTCACTCAAGTTTGCACCATTGAGTTTTGCATTACCTAAATCAACTCCATCACTCAAATCAGCGCCACTCAGATCAGCTTCAACCAAACTAACATCCTTCAAATTAGCACCTTTAAGATTAGCACCCTTGAGATTAGCAACGCTTAAGTTGGCAGCACCTACAAAACCACTGAGTTTAGCACGGCGCAGGTTAGCGCCACTTAGATTTGCATAAGCTAAGTTAGCACCACTCAGGTTGGCTTCAAACAGGCTGGCATTGCTTAGGTCAGCACCAGTTAGATTGGAGCTATTCAAATTAGCGCGGCTAAGGTCAGCACCACTCAGGTTGGCAAGACTTAGCTCGTTAGAACTCAGGTCAGCATGGTTAAAATTAACCTTACTAAAATTGGCACGACTCATGTCAGCAAAACCTGTGGTAGCCTCTTTGAGGTTAGCTCCCTTCACGTTTGCCCCACTAAGGTCACACCAGAGACAGGAGTTATTCCCCAATAGTTTATTGACATCTTTGATATTTTCAGCAAAAGCTGATTCTGTAATGCAGATCATAAAAATGCCTATCAGCAATATTACGATAGCCAAAATCCTAAATCTCATGCCTTTTTTACCTCTATCCGTGTTCAAATGAGTTGCCAAGCGATATAAAAGCCAAATCATGCTTGAACTTAGTGTTCCCACTGGTATACAGAAATATTGAATAGGCGGGAAACTTATCTACCACCAAGCTAAACGATTAAGAGTTTTCAGTCCATAAATAACCCCTCTGCAATGGCAGAGGGGGGCTGTTACAGGTTATGCTTATCTAACGGTGGACTAGCGCAACGCACCAGATGGAATACCCAAAATATCCTCAATCTTGGGCATATCCTCTAAGGCAATCACGCGACCTTCATCCTCAAAATTAGCGATTTGGTCGAAGTTGAGATAGCGATACAAATCACCAGCAAAAGGATGAATTTTCTTCGCCACAATGTCCAGATATTCCTGCACTGTGGGGATGCGACCAAGCATTGCACAAACTGCTGCTAACTCAGCAGAACCGAGATAAACTCGCGCATCTTTGCCCATGCGATTATTGAAGTTGCGAGTGGAAGTTGAAAACACCGTTGTTCCATCATCCACACGCGCCTGATTTCCCATGCAGAGACTACATCCCGGCATTTCTGTACGCGCACCTGCGGCATCAAATACACTATAAACACCTTCTTCTTTTAGTTGGTGTTCATCCATTCGAGTTGGAGGACAAATCCACAAGCGGGTTTTGACTGCTGTTTCGCCTTCCAATACCTTCGCGGTGGCGCGATAGTGTCCGATATTGGTCATGCAAGAACCGACGAATACTTCTTGCACTGGATCGTTAGCAACTTCAGAAAGTAACTTAACGTTATCAGGATCGTTCGGTGCGGCGACAATTGGTTCCTTGATTTCGTTCAAGTCAATCTCGATAATTTCTGCATACTCCGCATCCGGATCTGCTTCCATTAACACGGGATTTGCCAACCATTCTTCCATCTTGGCAACGCGGCGCATGATGGTACGCGCATCGGCGTAGCCTCGCGCTACCATGTTTTTCATCAGCGCTACGTTAGAACGCAGATATTCAGAAATTGTCTCGATACTGAGTTTAATTGTGGAACCTGCACAAGAACGTTCAGCGCTGGCATCGGTAAATTCAAACGCTTGCTCAACTTTCAAGTCTGGCAAACCTTCGATTTCCATAATTCGCCCAGAAAAGATGTTTTTCTTATTCTGTTTCTCGACAGTCAAAAGACCTTTTTGGATGGCAATATATGGGATGGCATTGACGATATCCCGCAGCGTGATACCGGGTTGCAACTCGCCTGTGAAGCGGACTAAAACAGATTCCGGCATATCCAACGGCATTACGCCCAAAGCTGCTGCAAAGGCAACTAACCCGGAACCTGCGGGGAAGGAAATACCCAAGGGAAAGCGGGTGTGGGAGTCGCCGCCAGTTCCCACTGTGTCTGGTAACAGCATCCGGTTCAGCCAAGAGTGGATGATACCATCGCCGGGACGCAAGGCGACACCGCCACGCTGGGCGATGAAGTCGGGTAGTTCTTTGTGGGTTTTCACGTCCACTGGCTTTGGATAGGCGGCGGTGTGGCAGAAACTCTGCATTACCAAGTCTGCGCTGAAACCCAGACAGGCGAGTTCTTTGAGTTCGTCGCGGGTCATGGGGCCTGTGGTATCTTGAGAACCAACAGTGGTCATGATTGGTTCGCAGGAAGTTCCAGGGCGCACCCCAGCGAGTCCGCAGGCTTTGCCGACCATTTTTTGTGCCAAGGTGTATCCTTTGCCGGTGTCGATGGGTGGGCGAGGACGGATGAAGATGGGGCTTGTTTCTAAATCAAGGGCAACTCGGATTTTATCGGTGAGGGTGCGTCCGATAAGTAGGGGAATGCGTCCGCCGGCGCGTACTTCGTCGGTGATGGTGTCGGGTTTGAGGCTGAAGGTGGAAATAACTTCGCCAGATTCGTTGGTAATTTCACCTTTGTAGGGATGAATGGTAATTACCATCCCGGTTTCCATCTTGCTGACATCGCACTGGATGGGCAATGCACCTGCATCTTCGGCAGTGTTGAAGAAGATGGGCGCGATCGCACTCCCTAATATATATCCCCCCGCCCGTTTGTTCGGCACGAAAGGTATATCATTGCCAATGTGCCACAGCACTGAGTTGATCGCAGATTTCCGGGAGGAACCAGTCCCCACTACATCCCCTACATAAGCCACGGGATGTCCTTTTTTCTTCAACTCGACAATGGTTTCCAAACTTCCCGGTTGCTTGGATTCCAGCATTGCCAAGGCGTGTAAGGGAATATCCGGGCGAGTTGTGGCATGGGTTGCGGGAGATAAATCGTCGGTATTCGTTTCTCCCGGCACCTTGAAGACGGTGACAGTGATGGCTTCGGGCAAAGTGGGGCGAGAGGTGAACCACTCAGCCGCCGCCCAAGACTCGATTACTTGTTTGGCGTAGGCATTAGTTTCGGATAATTCCTCTACATCGTGGAAGGCATCATACACCAGCATGATTTTGCTTAAAGCTGTTGCGGCTGCTGATGCCAATTCATCGTCTGATTTAAGTAAATCTATTAACGATTGCACGTTGTAGCCGCCTACCATTGTCCCCAGCAACTCAATGGCGTAGATGGGGGAAATTAGGGGACTTTTGGTTTCGCCTTTGGCAACGGCGGTGAGAAATCCTGCTTTGACGTAAGCTGCGGGATCGACTCCAGGGGGAACGCGATCGCGCAACAATTCCAACAACGTCTTTTCTTCACCAGCTGGCGGATTTTTCAACATTTCGCACAGTTGCGATGTTTGTTCGGCATCCAGGGGTAAAGGGGGAATTCCCAAAGCCGCACGTTCAGCAACGTGTTGACGATAAGATTCAAACATTTTCTAGTCTCCACAAACAATTAAGAGCAAAATTTAGGGGCGAATCGCTTTTGGGTTCTCCGCCTGGAGAATACAATCTCGATACCTGCGCTTCACAGCCACCAGTGAACAGAGAGTGTCGCTGCTACTGCTTGAGACGCAGATCAACATTATTAATTATTGTGAAAAATTGAAATAGGATTTGTACGGATTGCTGCAACTTGGCTGTTCGACGGCAACATTGCACAAAAAAAAGGCGATCGCTCTCTATCGCCCGCTTACTTATATAAACCAGGAATCCGTCGTCTTCAGATTTGAAGATTTCGTGCTTAGATCAAATTCTACACCTTTAGGGGGATGAGTGCGATATTTTTCTGTCAAAACGCGATCGCACTTTAATTGCAGACTACTAAATTAAATATCTCTGACAGGCATCTTGCCTACCAGAGATATTTAAATCAGTTTCACCTAATTAGCACACGCTCAATTGCTTCGACTCTGCCTCCAGAAGGCGCATCAGGTTTTCATCCCCGTTAGCTTTGGCTACCTGGATGCGGTGTTCCAGACTGCGCCGAATACTCTCCAAGTGCATTCTAGCGGCTTCATCCATCATTTTTTGACGGTTTTTATCCACTGACAATTTGCACTCCGGTAAATTTACCAATTGTTCAAGATGTTGCCGCTTTAGAGTATCGGTTGTTCCGGTTTTGCCGGCGATGTAGGGAACGCCACGATACTTTAAATTAACGATCACATCAGGAACCTGAACGTGTCTGGGATATTGAACTTTATAATTTTGACCCCGATACTTAGCCAAAATTTCGCCTTCAGTCACTTCCAGCGTGGGTGAGGTGTTTTCATAACTGCTACCGCGATAAGAAAATTTCATAAAATTTGCCTCCAATTAAGTTCCCTAAGTATTTCTTACTAAATGAGGTGGTTGGGAGTACGACGTCGCTCTCTACTTCTATTCTCCAGCGCTATTGATGGCTGCGAATCCCCATCTGGTAAGAACTAAATATTTTTATTTCTGTATCTATTTTTACATTTCGCCAGCAAATCGTCAACGATTAAGATACTTTAAGCAGCATTTATATCTTTTGGTAGATACGACACTGAGCCACACTATGACCTGGGGACGATAAGCTTGGTGTAATTCATCTGGTGATTTGTGGCGTTCCAGATGTCAAGAGAAGCGGTTAACTTTCAAAGAAAGGCTAATTATTTTGATGAACTAAGTTTGGTTTTTCACACCACAACCAGCACAAAAATTTTTACAGTTACAACTTGCATCTGATTCGCAATGCGATGAGGCTGAGAAAGATATCGCTAGTTGATGATTATATTTCAAAGAATGTGATCGCGCTCTCCAAAGCTGAAGTATTCCTGAGCTGACAAGTTGCGCCGGAAATAGAAGCGATCACTTTCTATATCTCAGATATCCATTGACAAGTCGCGCAGAAAGTAAAAGCGATCGCTCCTCCAATCACTACCCTTAATTCGTCCCAAGTAACCCGCTAAAGGCGAGGAAAGCTCAATCAGAATATCGTGCATTTCCTCAGTTTTTAATGGCTGAGGTGGATTAGAACCAAAATATGCACCATGTAAAGCTTCAACTCCACCATTATCTAAACCTGTGTTTTGCAGGTAATTTTTTACAAGCTGGACTAGATGCGATCGCAACTTAATATCTTGGTTAACTTTATCGATGTAACGATTAACTTTATCGTCAGCCAATCCAAAGGGAGCTTGCTGCAAGCACTGCTTTAGCTCTAACAAATTGATAGAGTTTTTGTGTTGTGCTTGCATTTCTACCAATCGTTGTAGCGTTTCGGGTCTAATGACATTCATTTGATTCTCAGTAGCTGTCCTACTGGCATAAAAATTTAATTCTCCCGCTGCTACAATCAACTTGATTGAACGCTCGTACTGAGTTTTACCGAGATGGTTCATGCCAATTTTAAGGAGTTGTGCAGGCGTCCCATCAGGGACTTTCTCTGTTTTAGTAGCCTTACATTCTCCCACCATTGGATAAGGGGCGTCACAATAGAAATCCATACCTCCAGCTCCACCCATTGAGTTTGGATCGAGTCCAGAACCGCTGAAGCCTAACTTCAACAATCCTTTGCGAACTAATTTTTCAAAGGTATGACCGTCGCTGGAATTTCCTATTTGTGCAATTTTCTCGATCCAAGACCCATCTGAATCAAGTCGCTTTGTAGGCTTATCACTACTCCAACCTAGAAATATTTTGATGTCCCAATCCAGTTCTTCCGCTGCTGGATTATCAGCGGATAGTTGAGCGATCGCATTCTGCAATTCTTCCAATTCTGGATGCAGTGGCGGCTGTCTGTGTTCTAGCTGGTGTCGGCGTTGGGAGAAGATGCGATCGCTCAATACAGGCAAAGATTCAGTAACAGTTAGGAGATTCGGTAAAGAAACAAAATTACCCTTGGGATGTACCGTAACTTCTATCGGCTGAGGTAGCGGATAAACTCGCAAATAAGTCAGAAAAATATAAGGACGTTGAGACAGAATTTGCTGCAATGCTTCTGTTGTCCAAATTGTCAACCGCGACAAAGCTTCTAACGCTTCAGAATTATCTATAATTTGGCACAATTCGCACCTAGCCCAAGCTTTAATTGTGACTGTTTCAGAATTTAGCTGGGTAAATTCAGTTTGAGCAATAGACAAAAAATTCGGGCGATATTGTTGCTCCGTTGGTAGCAAGTTAATCGAAGCATCAGCAGGATAGAGGGCAAATTGTCGCCCCGGATCAATGAACGTCCGAGGCGTAGCTGCGATCGCTCTCCCTTGAATTAACGCTTCAATGTCTGGCGCTGGTAGTATTAAGGCAGTATCAAGGTTGACGGAATTTACTGGCGGCATACTTCATCTTATGGTTGAAATTGAGTTAATAACCAAGCCACAACTTGAGAGTGTGCCATTTGACGACTGCGCCGCAGAGTCTCTTCTAATACTGCCATCTCTAAACCTGGTAATATTTGAGATTGAGTAATTCTTCTACTACCACCACTAGAAATTATTTCAAAGGCAATTATTTCGGCTTGCTGCACATCAACTATCCAATATTCAGATACTTTTATATCTTCATAAAGCAACCGTTTTTCGCCTTTGTCATCAGCTAGGGTACTGTCAGAAATTTCAATAGCTATATCTGGCGGTGGAGTAACATCAAGATTAGCGATCGCTGTTCCTGTCGGTACCATTTGCGCCCGTTCTCCGATATAGTAAGATACATCAGGTTGGCACTCTCGAACACCTGTTTTCCGGTAGCTACAGTTATCCAAGCAATTCAGTGGGATGTTTTTGAGAGCGGCGAATAAGGTGACAGCAATAGCAATAATCCCATTATCTTTTGCATGATCAGGGCCTACTGACATAGTTTCAATCCTCATTCGTCCATTGTAGTAGTAGCCTTTAGCTTTTTGATAAGCTGGGTCTTCAACGGTTTGGATAAATTCATTCCATGTAGCTACAACCCAAGTATCAGTCGGTAGTTTTGTCCGCATGGTACTCATAAATTTCTCTTTTGCACTCAACTTATATAGCAATCCTATTTGAGTTGTGAGATGCTAGTCCTTCAAATACCTGACTTTTTAGATAAGTCGGGTATTTTGTCTTCACAAAGCATTTAGGACTGCTATAGCCAGGAGATCAAGCATTAATTTTGTTGAATAAGGTGTTGATTCCTTCTTCTATGTTGTCTGATTCAGATACATCAACCATCATAGGCTGCTCTGAAACTACGGGTTCTTCTTCAATCATATCCGTAGGCACCTCATAAGATGGATCGCTGAGAATCTCTTTAAGCAGAGGGTTACTAGGTCCCAGCATTTTGTCAGCCCCTTTCTCAGTGATGAACTTAATAATTTCAGCCTCACTTAACTTATAGTCCACTTCTCGCTTTTGATGAACAGCACGAATAGCTATTAGAGGTTTTATCTCATCTTCTTTGAGTTCCACAAATTCTCCACCTTTTTCTCTTATTAGAGGTTCAAGATACTTGGATTCCATAGGTTTAGTCATTTTCTTAGACCTGGAACGAACTAAACAACCTCTAGTTAAATCAAACTTTTTATAGTCATTCAGCTTGCCCAGACCTGTTGATAATGAGACACCACCAGCATACTGAAGAACTGCAACGCCAATTTTTACAGGTTGTCCGTTTTCTTTGCCAATTATCTTGAAATTGAGGTGCTTATCCGTTTTATTTTTACAGACTTTATCTGTAACCTCTTCAATTGTTACTCTTTCTACTGTCTGACCAATGAATGTCTGAAAGCCAAATAAAAGAGCATCAGCAAGTTGGAAATTATCATCTAAATAATTTTCTGGGTCTTGCTCAAGCTCTTTTGTAAAAGCAGTTTCAACTGGATCTTCTTCTTTGACAACCTGTCCTATAATCGGAGGATTACAGTTCTTTTTGCACCAATCTAAAACCTCTCTAATGGTTGGTTTTTCTTTACCAAGGTTGCGGAGTTGGCTTTCTGTAAATGGATAAAGTGGATCGGAAGGAACTAAGTTTCGTACTTCGTAATAATTTTTCAACGACAAAGTAACTAATTCAACAATAGATTCTCCGTCCATGTACTTTAATTCAATAGGATTCCCCTGAGCAGAAACCTTATTATAAACCCCACCAGGTAGCTGCTTTACTTTATTACTCCATTGATTAGGCATCATTACGCTTAAAATTAGACCACGACTGAGATTTTGCAACATATCTTTGATTAAACCAGCAACGATTTGGCTTATGTGTAAGCCGCTAATAGCATCGTAGGCATCAGGCATATCTAACTCATCAAAACAAATAACGAGTTCCTTGTATTCACTAATTAAATCTAGGATTTGCAGAACTGCATCAAAAGATTGACGCTGGGTAGGTAATTCTAATTCAATAGATTTATACTGGGCTAGTTCTTGACCCTCTAACCATTTGGTTGCATAAAGTGATTCTTCATCTGAAAGTGTCCAGAAAATCGCTTTGACAATATCAGGATCGTTAATATCTTTAGCTTTCGGAAATGCTTTTGTTAAATCCTTTACCAATTTCTTGACTTGAGGTGGCTTGCTGGTCTTAAATCTTTCAACTAATTGTTTAGGAGAAAAAAGTTTAGGATTTGGTTTGACAGCTTTTAAAGCATGATTAGTCATTTCTGTTGCTAGTTCCTGCCATTGTGTCACCTCTTGAGAGCCAATCTTCCCAAGGCTTTCGGCTAAAATTCGTTGAAATCCTTGCCTAATTTGGGAAAGATCACCATATTTACCAGCGTAGACAAACAATCCACCACCCTGAACTTGTAGACGATGGCGGATACGGCTAACAATGTGAGTTTTACCTGTTCCGTCCTGAGCAGAGATGACTATTGAAGTTGTTGAGTATTGACCAGCACTAATTTGCTCAAGTGCCTGAAAAACTGCATTAGAAGCATGGGCATTAAGAGTTTCAACATCACTGAAACTCTTACCCCAAACATCAGTTGCATTAAGATAAGGAGGCTTAGCAAACGGGTTTTGACTCAAAAGAGCAGCGTTAAGGTCTTCAGTGGAGGAAACAGAAGAGTTAGTCATGGCTTATTGTGTGAGGTAACGAATTTACAAAAGGATTTAGGTCAATTTTTAGAACTTAGGCGCTTGACATAATAACGTACTGCGCCAAGTTCAGTTTTGATGGAGTCTTCAGCTTTATCAGGTGTGATGTCTGTCATCTCGCCACCTATAAGTTGTACAAGATCGTTGGCTTGCATTTCCAGCAGCCACTCGTTGAAGTGCGATCGCGTTACCCGTTCCCCAATCTCCCGCCGAATCTGGTAAATCGGCACCAGATTGTCCAGGTTATAATTCCGATTAAGCCGATCGTAAACATCCAACGCTACAGGCTTAAACTCGTCGTAGGATGCGATCGCTTTCGCTTCCGCCTTACTTTGCACACCAGGAGCAGTCGCACCATTTGATAGTGTCCCCATCTCTCGGAGCCACTTCAACAAAGCATTAGCAGTTTTTGCCCCTATTTGAGAGTCAAACTCGAAATCACCACTTTTGAGTTTCTCGCCTAGCAACTGGACACCTTCGGAAGACAGGGATATCTTATTCTTGGAGATAGCGATCGCTCCGGCTTTTTCTAATTCTTGAAAAATGCCCTGATAGTCCGCAGCTTTCTCATTTGTTCTTTGAATTCGTTGGGTTAATTCACCTTTCTTAACTTCCGCCTTCGCTCCGCCCATATCCCACAGCGCCAACAGCAGGCGAGTTTTCCCTTGGTCTTCCGTACCCCGTAAGCCTTTAGTTGTTGCCATCTTAATAATTCTTGGTTACTAGAAAAAATTACCGTCTCAGGTAAAACCACCTAACGTATAATAACCGCACATATCTAGCAAATCGCCTGTAAATGCGCTAGAGAATGCTTGTGCTGATTTACACAAGAAATAAAATCTTTAAAAAAAATTAGTATTAATTGCTCATGGATATCGACTCAATTCTTCAACCGTTTCAACGTTTTGGTGTTCATCTTGGACTAGAACGCATTGAAAAACTATTAACCGATTTGGGCAACCCGCACCACTCTGTCCCAGTTATTCATGTCGCTGGAACAAATGGTAAAGGCTCAGTTTGTGCCTATCTCTCCGCAGTTCTAACAGAGGCGGGTTATCGCGTCGGACGCTACACTTCCCCGCATTTAATTGATTGGAATGAGCGTATTTGTCTCAACGAACAGCCAATTTCCCTGGAAACGCTGCGAGAATTGCTGCTACAAGTCCAAGCAGCTATCCAACCAGGTAAAGAGTCACCGACTCAGTTTGAAGTCATCACCGCTGCTGCGTGGTTGTATTTTTACCAGCAGGAAGTAGATGTCGCGGTGGTGGAAGTCGGATTGGGAGGACGTTTGGATGCAACGAATGTATGCTCTAATCCTCTCGTTACCATCATAACTTCCATCAGTCGGGAACACTGGCAGGTACTAGGCCCTACCCTAGCCGACATCGCTAGAGAAAAAGCTGGTATCCTCAAACCAGGATGTCCGGCAGTAATTGGGCAATTGCCAGAGGAAGCGATCGCAGTCGTAAAACAGCGGATTGTGGAATTAGGTTGTCCTGCTGTTTTCCCCCAAGCAGCGGTAGAGTTACGAACCGCTGAGGCGCAGAGGACACAGACTAAAGAAAGATTGGTGGAATATAGGGGTATTGAAAATTTGGAATCCAATCCAAATTCCGATACCCCCCTTAATAAGGAAGGTGTCGAAAATCCAAAATCGATAAGGTATCCTTTGCCGTTGTTGGGAGATTTTCAGCTGTTGAATTCGGCGTTAGCGATCGCATCTTTCCAAATTCTCTCTTCACAAGGTTGGAAAATTACCGAACAAGCGATCGCATCAGGGATGGAAAAAACTAAATGGTTGGGAAGACTCCAGTGGACAACCTGGAAAAATCGTCAATTACTCATAGATGGCGCACATAATCCAGCAGCTGCGATCGCTCTGCGTCAGTATGTCGATACACTGGAAAAATCCCCCATACATTGGGTGATGGGGATGCTTTCAACTAAAGACCATGCAGATATTTTTAAAGCTTTACTTAGAGAAGGCGAAAAACTTTACTTAGTCCCCGTACCAGATCATAGTTCAGCCGAAACTGAATCTTTAGCCACCCTTGCACAAAACATCTGCCCGCAATTAACCCATTGTCGCATCTATCCCGAACTCACAGCTGGCTTGGAAGCAGCCATAGCGATCGCTACCCCAGATGATTTAATAGTCTTGTGCGGTTCCCTATATCTAATAGGTCACTTCTTGAAATATGCAAAGTAACGTAAAGGTTCTCTGCGTTACTTTGCGTTAAAAAACTACCTCTGATCCCACGCTAAAGCCGCATCACTCACGGCTTGATCTACCGTCTTTTGTCCCAACATCGCCGCCTGCAAATTTTGATAAATTGCCTTCTGCAACTTGTTAAGATCCTTCATCGCCGGAACCAGCACCTCTGCGTCTTGCAAATCTCTAGCACTGATAGCGCGAGCTTGTGCCAATGGCGATGTTTTGGCATCACCCGCTAATTGGCGTTGATACTCTTTTAGTGCTTCAACTGTAGAAGGTAGGACATTCGCAGCTTTGGCAAAAGCCAGCTGATTTTCTGTATTTGTCACATACAAAGCAAACTTCAAAGCATCATCCGGCCGATTAGTGTCGCGGGGAACTACCAAATTCATCACCGCCACATTTTTCTTACCTGTCTCGCCAGTAATCTGCGGTGCAGCAGCCGACACTTGCGCGACAGCGGGTGCATTCTTCTCAATCGTATTCATAAACTCCGCCCCCGTCCCCAGCAGCGCCGTCTCCCCAGCCTGGTATAGTTCTACCGCACGTCTATGACCTTGCGTCAATACTTCCTGCGGCAAGTATCCCTTCTTATAAAGGTCTACCCAATACTGAAACGCCGCCTTACCTGCGGGCGTGTTAAAAGCCGCCTTACCTTCAGCATCCACCAGTTGAACGCCCATCTGCACCAACGACTCCAGCACCTCCCCGGAATCTTCTGGAACCAGCGTCACAAAAAACGCATACTTGCCAGTTTTCTTTTTAATTGCTTCAGCAACCTGTGCCAATTCCGTATAAGTTGCTGGTGGCTTACTGATACCAGCTTTTTTAAACAGATCGGTATTGTAAATTGTTACCCGCGTCGTCAGATACCAGGGAATGCCAAAACTTTTGTCATTGAGAGTGCTTGCCTTCCATATATTAGGTAAGTATGCCGAGCGTACCTGTTGAGGAACTTTAGCATCCAAATCTAACCAAGCATTGCGCGATGCCAGCTGGGAGGCGAAGTCAGGATTTAGATTTACCACATCCGGTGCCGTTTTTGCCGAAACCGCTGTCAAGATTTTGCTCTCCATCGCACTCCAGGGAACATCTACCCATAGCACCTTGACATTTTTATGTTCAGTTTCAAAGCTAGCAATCAGCTTTTGAAAATACTCAGTAAACTGTGGTTGTAGCTGCATCGTCCAAAATTCAATTTCTGGGTTTCCTGAGGAGGATGGACTAGGGCTACAACTAATCACCCAGCTGAGCATCAATCCCAACAGGGCGAATATGCTCAAACGTCTCCAGGTATTTATCCGGCTCATGTAAATCGCAATCCCATTTTGGCAATAGAAGTAATCTATACTACCCGATGAGGTATATCTAATGTATGGAATCTTTCGGGGTGTAGTTTTGTCTCTACCGATGTGTTTATGAGCTAGATTGGGTACCATAAATCTGTCTGTATTTCCCTAAACCCAATCCCCTCACCTACTACGCGATCGCAGGGCTGCGAAGAAAAGCCAACAAAAAAATATGTTTACCCGCTTTAAAGGATTAATAGCCAAACGTACCAAAGGAATTGGTATAGAAATCGCCCCGGAACGGATTAATATTGCTCAGCTACGCAAGCAGGGTCAAGGATTCAAATTGGCAGCGCTGTCCTCTACAGAGGTTCCCGAAGGAATCTTCCAAGAAGGCAAGATTGCAGATGCCCCGGCTCTAGCTGAACTGATTAAGATGGCACTGGCAGAAAGTAAAATAAAAGTCCAGAACGTTGCCACAGCCGTTTCCGGGCGAGAAGCAGTAGTGCGCGTTATCCCAGTACCAGCCGAACTCGATGATAGAGAGTTGCGCGAAATGGTGCTGGATCACGAAGCAGGTCTATATCTGCCATTCCCACGGGAAGAAGCCGATGTGGACTATCAGAAGCTGGGCTTTTTCACCGATGAAGATGGAATTGAAAAGGTGCAGGTGCTGCTAGTTGCCACTCCCAAGGAAATTACAAACAGCTATATCGAGACTTTCCGGGAAGCTGGGTTAACAATCGATGTGTTGGAGATTAGTAGCTTTGCCCTAATTCGGACGATTCGAGAGCAATTGCGACAATTTGGGCCTCAAGAAGCAGCTGTATTGGTGGATATAGAGTTCGATAGCACCGAAATTGCGATTATCGTGGATGGAGTGCCGCAATTCTCGCGCACCGTTCCCATTGGAACGTTCCAACTTCAGACTGCTCTTAACCGGGCGATGAATTTACCAACATCGAGAAGCACCGAAACGCTGCAAGCGATGACAATTCCCAACACGCCAGTTGATAACGTCAGATCGGGTGCAACAGGCATCAATCCCGGTATGGCTGCTTTGGTGAGAGTTTTAGGAGAGCTAGCCGACGAACTACGTCGCTCTATCGATTTTTATCTAAATCAGAGCGAAAATTTGGAAGTGGCGCAGCTGCTACTAGCAGGGCCTGGAGGAGGAATTGGACAACTGGATGAATTTTTCACGCAACGGTTAAGCTTGCCAACTACGCAAGTAGACCCAGTTGCTGCTCTCTCTTTGGAGGTGACAGAAGAAATTTCGCCAGTGCAAAGACCGGGATTAGGAGTTGTCTTGGGATTAGGACTAAGAGAGGTTTAAAGGGATGTATAGCTTAGATATCAATTTTCTTAAGGATCGTGGCATAGTACCAGGCCCCGCTCGTGGCAGTGGCAAATCATCAGCCCCTGATAGTAAGAAGATGCTGCCGCTTTATGCGGGATTGGCAGTTGGTCTGCTGCTACCAGCAGCGGTGGGAGGACTGTGGTTGTTGCTGCAAAACCAAACAGAACGCTTGACTGTGGTCAGCGGTACATTGGACGAGCAGCTCAATAAAGGCAAAGCCTTAGAGCAGCAAATTCAACAAGTAAATCAAGAAACCCAGGCGGTTCAAGGAGAGACAAAGGCACTCGCCAGTGTTTTTAACGAAATTTATCCTTGGTCAGCAATTTTACAGGATATACGCGATCGCGTCCCCCTGGGATTGCAAATCACCACCATTGAACAAATTGCCCCCGATGCAGCTGCTGCCGCCGCCGCTCCCCCCAGCCCCGGTGCTACAGTTGAACCACCAAACTCCAACATTCTAATAACCGGAAAAGCTCCCAGCTTCGACCACGTAAACGACTTTTTACTGACGTTGCAGCGGTCTAAGTTATTCAACAGCGACAACACCCAAATAGTGATTGCTGAGTTGAAAGACAACACAACCCAGGTGGAACTTCCTAAAAACGTAACTGAGGGGAATGGCCCTAAATTAGAAATTAAATTGCCAAAAGTGGTGGAATACAAAATTCAAACCAGCCTTAGCAATGCCCCTGCTGCCGACTTACTCCGAGAGTGGGAACGCAAGGGTGCAGTAGGATTGGTGACTCGGCTTAGAAACCTTCAGAACAAAGGAGCGCTTCAACAATGACCGCTAATCCAGATTTTTTACCATCTCAAGATGGGGATAACGCAGCTGAATATCCCACTGCCTTTGGAATTACCTTCACGCCCACAGTAAGCGGTGCTTTACTGGGCGTACTGGGGTTACTCGGAGCAGCTTACCTGGGTGTTAATATGGTGCTGCCTGCATGGGATCAGTATCAAACCCTGCAAAACGATGTGAAAAATAAGCAGGAACAAATTAAACAACAAGAACAGCTCCAGAACCAGCTTGCACAGGCAAAGGTAAACTTAAATCAGGCAAAACAGCAAAAAACCGCTGTCATGTCCATGTTTGGAAATGAGAAAAACTTGGATACGATAATGCTGGATATCAACCGCTTCGTTAGAGCTAGAAGTGCCAAGTTGACAAAATTTGAGCCAGCTCCAAACGATGCCAGCACTCCCAATAGTAGTGGTGTGATTACTGATAGCTCGTTGGGAGCAGAGGTGAATGGAAAACTCAAACATAAGGTGTATAACGTAGTTTTTGAAGGCGACTACGGGCAAACCCAATCTGTTATGAGAAGTCTAGAACGATTACAGCAATTGCTGTTAGTAAAAGACTATAAAGCAAGGATGCTTGAAAGTGAGACTCAACAAAAAGTTGTGGTCAACCGCCAAGGAAAAATTATTCCAAGCGGTAAACCAAACAACAGAACTTTAATTGAAAACTCTTTTAAGCTAGAGGTGCTGCTGCCATTGACAGCGGAAGAAGCGAAACAGGCAGCGGCAGCGGCGGCTCCACCACCGGCGCAGTAAACAGCGCTTATGGTGCCGAAAAGTCGGCATGAAAGCTGTTATTTAAGATGCAGAAATTGGTTTTTTGTGTGAGGAGAAAATAGTGAAACAGCTATCAAAATTGGGTGGGATTTTGCTGGGTTCGGCATTAGTTTTGCCAGCAACGCAACGAGTAATGGCATCTGTTACGCAAGTAACAGATGTGCAGCTCAATCCCACGGCTAACGGTGTGGATGTGGTGCTAAAAACATCTGAGGGCGAAGACTCTAAGGAGTCTGTTATCAGCCCTCAGATTTTTACAGTTAGCCGTGGAAATGAATTAACGGCAGATTTGCCAAATACCCAGTTGAGCTTACCTCAAGGTGAGAGTTTCCGTCAGGAAAACCCGGCTCCAGGCATCGCATCGATAGTGGTGAATCAGCAGGATGCCAACAGCATCCGGGTGATAGTGAGCGGGGAAGACAAAGCACCATCTGGAGAAATTAGCTCGAATAAAGAACGAGGTATTACCTTAAGCGTTAACCCAGTTGTAGGTACAACAAAAGCCGCACTTCCCACTCCAAACGACTCGGCACCAGTTAAAGATCCTCTTCCAGAGAAAGCAGCGCCAATTGCTCAGGCTGCACCGCCGCTAGCGCCACTTGCCCCGGCAGCACCACTTGCCCCGGCAGCACCGCTGGCTCCAGCGCCACTGCCGGGGCAAGCGGCTCCAGCGCTACCAGTAGTTCCTCCGGCTCAACCAGTTATAACCACCCCCAACCCAGACGTTCTGGTGCCAAACCCGAAAATTACAATTGACGGGGTTCCAGCACCAGCAGCGGGGGCTGTGCAACCAGTTACTGCGGCACCGCCTTTCTTACCGAGAGCGATCGCGCCCCCAGTCGGCGATATTACCATCTCCAACACCAACGCCGCCCCCACGGTCATCGATCTCGGTACAGCTGAGCGCGTACCCCGCTTAGTCTTACGCGATGCTCCCGTCCGAGAAGTTTTAGGATTACTCGCCCGTTCTGCGGGTCTTAATCTTGCCTTTACAGGAGCTGCGGCACAAGGTCAACCTGGACAACCCGCACCAGCTCCCGCTCCCGGTGGTGCAACCGCAGAAAGCGGACCCACAATTTCCTTGGATATTGAAAACGAGCCAGTTCAAGATGTCTTCAACACCGTCCTCCAATTGAGCGGCTTAGAAGCAAACCGAGTTGGAAACACAATTTTCGTAGGTGCTAGACTGCCCGACGACGCTCGGAACGTGATCGCACGCAGCCTGCGACTCAATCAAGTTCCCGTCACAGCTGCGGCAAACTTCCTGACTACCCAAGGCGCAGAAACCCAAATCCCTACAGAGCAAATTCAAATTCAGACGATTGGAGAGGGAGCTGCCGCTCGAACCGTTGAAATTAGAACGCCAAGTATATTAGCGCTCAGAGCGCAAGAGGGAAATGCTCCCTTATTGCTCAGAGGGGTAGCAGTGTCAGCCGACGAGCGACTGAATTCTATTACCCTCGTGGGTCCGCCTCGCAAAGTAGAAATCGCTACCAGTCTCCTGACCCAGTTGGATGCCCGCCGCCGTCAAGTTGCCGTAAATGTCAAGGTGGTTGATGTCAACTTATTAAACACCAGTGATTTTGGTACCAGCTTCTCCTTCGGGATCGGAGACGCTTTCTTTAACGTAGACCGAGGCGCAGCAGTATTCAATTATGGCGGTGTCACTCCACCTACGGCATCGCAAACGCAGGCGAGTCAGGTTACTCCAACTGTTATCCCAAACCCCTATGCAGGTGGAAATATTTTCCTTGATCCCACTAGGAGCACAGGCCCGATTCCGAATACGGGAGTAGACACCACCATAATTTCTCCTTTTGTTAATAACAACATCCCTACAACGATACCCGGACAGAATCTAACCTTTCTTCAAGGTAGAGCAGGGGTTTCAGGAAGTCCATTCCAAACAGGTATCACAGATGTGACACCGGGAACACCCAACTTAGTTACCACCACCGTAACTCCTGGGACTCCTCAAGTTGGTACTCCTGGTCAGCCTAATTTTGTTCCTGGGACTCCTCCAACAACAACTACTACCGCCACGGCGGGAACTCGAGGGACAATTACTTCTGCTCTTCCCAGCTTCTTCCAATTCCCCAGTCGATTTCTCTCGGCATTGCGATCGCAAATACAAAGTGGTAATGCTAAGATTTTGACCGATCCGACGCTGGTTGTTCAGGAAGGACAGTCTGCTACTGTCAATCTCACTCAAGAAGTAGTTGGCAACGTCAGGAGCGAATCGGAAACAAGCGAAGGTGTTAGAACTACAACAGTAACCGCAGAAATTAAGCAAGCTGGTTTAGTTCTTAATATCAGAGTGGAGCGGATTGATGATAATGGTTTCATCACTTTAGCTGTCAATCCCACAGTAACTGCGATTGGGGGTCAGCAAAATATAGTCGTTGATAATGACACCAACCAAATCGCTTTGCTGACGGTACGCAACCTTAACTCTGGACAAATTCGCCTGCGAGATGGTCAGACTTTGATTCTCTCAGGTATTATTCAGGACACTGACCGGACTACTGTGTCTAAGGTGCCAATTTTAGGCGATATTCCGATCCTGGGTGCTTTGTTTAGAAGCACTAACCGCGTGAATCAGCGACAAGAGGTGATTGTGTTGCTGACACCTCAGATTCTAGATGACTCAGCTGGCTCCTCGTTTGGCTACAGCTACACCCCAGGGCAAAATGCGCGTCAGCTATTGGAACGTAGGGGTTTCCCCGCTCCGAGTCAGTAAGAGGCTAGATTTCGTGACTAGAGAAAGCCCGCGTAGGTGGGCTTGGTTTAAGTACCAGCGACTTTAGTCGTTAGCCCGCCCCCTGCCCCTTGTCGGAAGACAGGGGGCTTATTTGTGGAATAGGGAGAGTTTTTGAACCCAAAACTGGCGTTGAGGACTCTAAGAAATACTCCATTAGATAGACTTAATCAAAAAAAATCCTCAAATCCACATAACTTAAAGGTTTCAACGATCCATATCTAGCGTCCACACTTTAGAATAATGCAGTGAAACTTCGAGGGCGTGGGAGTTTCAGCTTTTTTAAGGCTAAAATTCCTCTCGAAGAACCGTGCCTATAGCCCTTTTTTGAGACTGTAGAGGTGCAAAAAGCACGTTTTGTATAAACCGTTTGGAGTGATGAAACATGAATAAAGGTGAATTGGTTGATGCCGTGGCAGATAAAGCTAATGTCACGAAGAAGCAAGCTGACGCGGTTTTGAGTGCTGCTTTGGAAGCCATCATGGAAGCTGTTTCTTCTGGCGATAAGGTGACTTTGGTGGGCTTCGGCTCTTTTGAGTCACGGGAACGCAAAGCTCGTGAGGGACGTAACCCTAAAACTGGCGATAAGATGGAAATTCCCGCGACTAAGGTTCCAGCATTTTCTGCTGGTAAATTGTTTAAAGAAAAAGTCGCGCCTGAAGAATAACAGCTTATCTAAAGCGGCAAAAATCCTTGAGGCGACCTGTTCACGGGGGTAACTTAGCCTGGGCAGCTTCACTGGCAGGCTGTTCCCCCCACCTAATTCTTGATTTTTCGGCTAGTATCAATCCGTTGGGGCCTCCCCCAGCGGCACTTGCGGCTATTGAGGCGCATATTCAGTACCTGGGAGCCTATCCTGACCCGGAATACCACGATCTGCGGCTATCTCTGGGTCAGCTACACCAACTTGCGCCTGATTGGATTCTGCCGGGTAATGGCTCGGCAGAGTTGCTAACTTGGGCTGGGTGGGATTTGTCATCCCTTGCAGTAACTTGTCTGGTAACGCCTGCCTTTGGCGATTACTGGCGATCGCTGTTGGCGTTTAAGGCGGTAGTGCTGAATTGGGAATTGGGAATTGGAAATTGGGAATTGGGGCAAGAGATGCTTTTGCGTCTTGCCTCTTTCAACCCAGCTTCGGCTGGTTTATTAATTAATAACCCGCACAATCCCACTGGTCGGATGTTTTCAAGGGATGAGATTATACCATATTTGGAACAATTTGCTTTAGTGGTGGTGGACGAAGCCTTTATGGATTTTCTGCCACCAGACCGAGAGCAAAGTTTGATTTCAATGGTAAAGGATTACCCAAATTTGGTGATATTGCGATCGCTAACTAAGTTCTACAGTCTGCCAGGGCTACGCTTAGGTTATGCGATCGCGCACCCCGACCGACTCCGCCGTTGGCAAACTCGGCGCGACCCTTGGCCTGTCAACACTTTAGCTGCTGCTGCTGGTATAGCTGCGGTACAGGATACAGAATTTCAACAGCAAACTTGGAATTGGTTGGAACCCGCAAAGTTACAACTGTTTCAAGGGCTGGCGCATATCCCGGGGTTGCATCCTTACATGGGTGCGGCTAATTTTTTACTGGTTGAGTCAGAAGAACCCAGCCCACAGGTACAGTCCAAACTTCTCCAGCAGAGTAAGATTCTGATTCGTGATTGTGTGAGTTTTCCAGAATTGGGCGATCGCTACTTTCGGGTGGCGGTGCGTTCCGAGGCGGAAAATCAGCGCCTAATCGCAG
The DNA here is from genome assembly GCF_039962115.1 of Funiculus sociatus GB2-C1. Taxonomy (NCBI): domain Bacteria; kingdom Bacillati; phylum Cyanobacteriota; class Cyanophyceae; order Coleofasciculales; family Coleofasciculaceae; genus Funiculus; species Funiculus sociatus. The sequence goes on from NZ_JAMPKJ010000006.1 coordinate 66,290, forward strand.
GTTTGGCAGCAATCGGAGTAAATAACCATTAGCGATCGCTAATAACTAAGGTCAGACTGGCAATTGACAATTAGCAATTAGCTATTATCAATTAGCTACTGACAAATGACTAATTATGGCAGTTGAGTACGATTTAGTTGTAATAGGAGGTACACAGGCAGGGCGCTATGCGGCAATTGCTGCTGCCCATCTGCAAGCCCGCGTTGCCTTAATTGAAAATACGCCGCCAGGGTTGTCCTTACATTCTGGTATCTACAACCAATCTTTAACTCAGGTTGGGCGAGTACTTCAGCAGACGAGTAACGCCGATCAATTTGGTGTTTATTGGGATCAGGCTGATGCAACTTCCCCACAGCAAATCCCGGAGATTCGATTTAGCGAGGCAATTAGTTGGGCATCGGGCGTTGTCTCCACCTTAGAAGAACAGAATTCGCCAGCAGTTTTGGCTTCTTTGGGCGTTGATGTAATTATTGGTGAGGGGGAATTTTGCCGCAAACCTTACCTCGGCTTTGTCGTCAACGGGCGGAGATTGCGATCGCGTGCCTACCTAATTGCCACAGGTTCAAATAAAGCAACAACCGAAATCGACGGACTACAATCTAGTGGCTATCTGACACCAGCAGATTGGCAGCAGAAATTCCCCGAAAAACTACCCAAAGAGTGGGTAGTGATTGGCGGCGGCGCAACTGGCACCGAAATGGCGCAGATTTTAGCGCGGTTGGGTGCAGATGTTACTTTGGTGGCGCGTAGTTCCCACATCTTAGCCAAAGAAGACCCAGAGGCGGCTAGGCTAATTCAAGCGCAACTGGAAGCCGAGGGTGTCCGCATCCTGACGCAAACAGACGTGACACAAGTAAAACAGATTGATGGCAGAAAGTGGGTTTTAGCTGGTAACAAAGCTATCGAAACTGATGAAATTTTGCTGTGTACGCCATCATCGCAGCCCATCAAATCCTTAAATTTGGAAGGCGTTGGGGTGAAGATGAATCGGCATGGGATTCAGGTGAACGAGAAGCTACAAACCAGTAATCCCCGGATATACGCCTGTGGAGACGTTGCTGGTGGTCATCAGCTTCCTCACATCGCCCAGTACGAAGCCAGCATCGCCCTGAAAAATGCCTTATTTTTGCCCATCTTCAAAGCAAACTATCGCGGCATTCCCACAGCGGTTTTTTCTGACCCCATCTTGGCACGAGTTGGTTTAACAGAGGAGCAAGCCAGACGCATCTATGTTAAGGATGTCGTAGTGTTGCGGCAATATTTCAAATCTGCAAGTAAAGCCCAGATGTTGGGGGAAACCACCGGGTTTTGTAAACTTATTTTGCGTCGCAATGGGCAAATTCTCGGCAGCTGCATCGTCGGAACTCAAGCTGATGAATTGATTCACATCATTGCTTTGGCGATACAGCAGAAAATCAAGGTGAATGCTTTGTTGCAGTTGCCTCCCATTTCTTCCACCCTGTCAGAAATTATTTACCAAACCGCGCAAGAGTGGCATCAACAGCGACTCAGCAAGAATACTGGATTGCAAGATTTCCTCGAAGGCTTTTTTAATTTCCGGCGATCGCGTTCTTTTTAAACACATCAATGTAATTTTTGCAAGCTAAGGAGCTAATTTTGCCTTGTGTGCGCGGTTGTCAGAATACCACTTAGCGATCGCTGGAGTCCATTCTTCAAAGTGAACCCAAATTAGTTCGCAAAACTTTTGTGCTTCTAGTTGAGCATCTTTTTTCCATCTCAAGTCTAGTAAATGAAGTAGCGATCGCACATTACAACTCAGTACGAAATGCTGTCTTGCATCAAAAGGAATAATACTTCTAGCGTGTTCCTCAGAAAGCCCTTGATCAATTCGTTTTTTATAATGTTTGCAGGCATCTTTGCACCATTGCAAATCATCCTGACGTTGTTCTTCCGAATAGAAATAACGCTTTCCTTGACGATTAGTGTAGTTCCCAACTGGACGCATATAGAAAACTTCTTCTATGTCCAATTTCCCCTCTACTACATCAACAACTCTCTGTCCTGTATAACGGAAGGATTGTACATCAAAAGATACTCCTACACGATGAGTACGGAGTTGCTGCATCATTGAGTGGGGGAAATAACCCACATTCACTGTAATTTGAGGATGTTCTAGAGGGCCGTAATGACCGCGATCGCCTGATAATAAATGTTTAACAATCAGTTCGCCGCTTTGTTCTTCATCAGGCCAGCGATCGCGACCGTTCCAAACATATTCTTCTGCGTAATCTTGGTGCATTGCTGCCCAAATCACTTGTTGAGGATTAGGCGTGGCAGCAACTACGTCTACCCGAAAATATTTCATATTAGCATTACCTTATACTTTCGCTATTACTATTTTTTCAGGCTGATCCTGATACTTACCCTGACGAGATTCATAGCTTACCTCGCAAGGACTACCTTCAAAAAATAGCAACTGCACAATTCCTTCATTTGGATATATCCGGCAATCTGCACTCGATGAATTAGAAACTTCAAGAGTTAAATGTCCTCTCCAACCAGCTTCAGCAGGTGTCAAATTGCAGATAATACCGCATCGTGCATAAGTGCTTTTACCAATGCAAAGCACGGTGATATTTTCAGGTACTTCCAGCTTCTCCAAAGCCACCCCTAATCCATAGGTGTGAGCTGGCAGTATAAAATAGCTACCATTAGCGTCAGTGTGGAGTTTTGTTTGCTCCAAATTTTCAGGATTAAAGTTTTTTGGATCGACTATTGTGCCTGGAATATGCCTAAATATACGAAATTCCAAAGGCGATAGTCTGATATCGTAGCCAAAGCTACTCAAACCAAAGGAAATAACAGGCATATCGTTGACACGACGAACCAATTTAGGCTCAAAAGGAGAGATAAGACCCTTCTGAGCCATTTGAGTAATCCAGATATCGTTCTTAATCACAGTTCGCAAGTAATCCCAATCGGAATACTAGGATATCGTGAAGTGAGTACATTTTTCAGGGTCTGTGACTCCGGCGTATCTCGGTAATTTGATCTGCAACCTCCAGAAGCACGTGGGGCATTTCTGGCCCTGTCAAAATGATATCGACATGGGCGGGGCGTTTTTCTAAAAAAGCCAGTACCTCAGATTCGGGAATTAAGCCAAAGTTAATCGCCAAACTCAATTCATCCAGAACCACGAGAGAATATTTGCCCTCGTACACTACATTTTGTGTATGCTGCCATAACTGAAGTAACGAGTGAGTTTCTGCTTCTTCGAGGTGTGGCGTGTCAATACAACGGGGAAGATCGCAGCGAATCCAATCTAGATTTTGCCCTAGCTGCATCGGATGCTCGTGTCCCTGACCAATTCCGCCTTTGAGGAACTGTACCACTAAAACTGGAGTTCCTTGCCCCGCGATTCGTAGGGCTTGCGCCATCACGGTTGTAAAAAAATTGCGGTGAGAACTGGTGAATACTTGTACCAGCCCTTGAACGGTATAAGGTAAGCGTGGCGTGGAATTGAGAGTAGGGCTTTCTAACTGAGCAACCATAGGGCGATGTTTAAGGGTACATGGCTTGCCAAAGAAAAATTATCAAGGGCAAACGATATGTAGTGTGCTTTTATATTTTGCATCATAATCAAACACTAGATATATTTATCCGTCAATAGGTGGGTGTGATGTTGCTGCTTGCCAAAGCAGTCACGCTCGGTACGCGATAGATGGCAAAATAGCCAATACTTAAGCATGATTTGATCGCAGCAGGAGCAAGGTGCAGTGAGACTGGTAATTTTGGGAGGGCCAGGGGCAGGTAAGGGAACACTGGCGGCACGGTTATGCAGCCAACTGAATATCCCTGGCATTGCTACTGGGGACATCTTGCGACAAGCGATCGCTACTGCTACTCCACTAGGTCTAGAAGCCCAGCCTTATGTGGAAAAAGGCGAGCTAGTACCCGACCCAACTATGATTGAATTCATGCGCCAGCGCCTCCTACAGCCGGATGTAACGGCTGGTTGGCTGTTGGATGGATATCCGCGTACCGCTTTCCAAGCAGAAGAGTTAGATTTTCTCTTGGACGATTTGGGGCAACAACTGGACTGGGCAATTTGGTTGGAGGTGCCAGAATCAGTGTTGATGAGCCGTTCCTTAGAGCGATCGCGTCCCGATGATTTACCAGAAATCGTACAGCGCCGCATCGATTTATTCCAAGAGCGCACTATCCCCATATTGGAATATTACGAACATCGTCAGCGCCTGTTAACCGTCAACGGCGACCAAACTCCAGAGCAAGTACAGCACGAGATTTTACAAAAACTTAATCTTAGTTAGCTTTCAGCAGAGAAGATTTTTAAACGCAGAGGTAGCGCTGTCGCTTCGCTAAGGCAAAGGTTCGCAGAGTCCTTTGCGAACCTTTGCGCTTAAAAAGTAATTTAAGGCTGCAAACGATTAGTTACGCTAAACTGACCACTAACTGCTGTATTCTAATCAAGGATTTTGAGGCAAGTGCGATGTCTTGGCAACGTCCTGATGGTCGGCAACCTGATCAACTTCGTCCGATTCGTTTTGAGCGAATGTTCACCCGATTTGCCGCGGGTTCGGTTCTGACTAGCTGCGGCGATACCCATGTTCTGTGTAGCGTGACTATTCAAAAGGGTGTTCCCAAGTTCTTAGAAGGTAGCGGTAAAGGCTGGCTAACTGCTGAGTACCGAATGTTACCAAGCGCCACACCCCAACGCCAAGAACGGGAATTTCTCAAGCTGTCTGGACGCACTCAAGAGATTCAGCGATTGATTGGGCGCAGTCTCCGGGCATCTCTGGATTTGGAGGCGCTGGGAGAACGCACGGTGACTGTGGATGCGGATGTTTTACAGGCGGATGCGGGAACTCGTACAACGTCGATTACAGGCGGATTTGTGGCGCTTGCAGATGCCTTGGATAAATTGGTGCAGATGGGAGAGTTGGAGCGATCGCCTATTCGTCATCAAATCGCTGCTGTGTCAGTTGGACTTTTAGAAGGTGAGCCATTTTTGGATTTGAACTACGTTGAAGATGTTGGCGCTGAGGTAGATTTCAACGTGGTGATGAACGAACATCTGGGCGTAATTGAAGTTCAAGGAACTGCGGAGGAAGGAACTTTTAACCGCACTCAGATGAATCAAATGTTGGACTTAGCAGAAAAGGGTATTCAAGAAATGCTGATAGCACAGCGCGAAGCTTTAAAAACTGCATTTAGCTAAATTAATTTTCTGCTAACAAGCTGTATTTTTCGTCAAATACCTCTTCCCAAGAAAGTGAGGTTAATTGACATTTCATTCCCATTTCCTCCTCAGCGTTTTTGACTGCTCTACTAAAGGATTTATCCCAGATAGACTCAATAAAATTTCGATTCAAGCTAGGAACTTCCTCTTGAATATCTTCAATCTCTAGACGAGCCGAACGAATACTAATGCTCCAACTAGCACTACGTAGCCCTGGTTGACACTTCCACTTAATTACGTGGCTCATCAGCCGAATTAGCTGACTTTTCAGCGCCAATCTTTTTGATTTTCCCATTGATTCAATTAAAAAAGCTAAACCCTCGCTTGCTTCCATCCATTTTTCCTCTCTCAAAAGTTCTTGGACTGCGATCGCAGTTTGATACTCAGAACTTGCAGCAAGCCATTCCCAATCCTGTTTAGTTTGCATTACGACCTCGTATCAGTTATCACGCTCTTAAGCTAATGAGCTGTTGACTTTTTAATATATTTATGATTTTAAAATTGCTTCCACTACCGATTATATAGATATAAGCCTATAGTTACTATGGAAATACTAGGTGGTAATTGAAACGGAATGTGGAAAAAAATTAAGATTAATTGCGATGACAGGGAAGCGCGATCGCACTCAACAAAGCCTGTATCCCGCATTACAACCTCTTTTCCATGTTGACGAGGTTAACAATTTCTCTAAAGCACAGCCGCATTGATGTTTGAGAGAATCTGAGACAATAAGCCTTTGCAATCAACTATTTCAGCCGCCTCCAGACACAAAATTAGGAATCACCATAAGGGAGAACTCTATGAAATTGGCTTACTGGATGTATGCAGGCCCCGCGCACATTGGCACTCTGCGGGTCTCCAGTTCCTTTAAGAACGTCCATGCGATCATGCACGCGCCGATTGGGGATGACTACTTCAACGTCATGCGCTCGATGCTAGAGCGCGATCGCAACTTCACCCCAGTTACCATCAGTTCCGTTGACCGGAACGTTTTGGCGCGTGGCTCCCAGGAAAAGGTGGTGGACAACATCACCCGCAAAGACGTTGAGGAACACCCAGACCTGATTGTTTTAACTCCCACCTGCACCAGCAGCATTCTCCAAGAAGACCTGGAAAACTTTGTAGAACGAGCTTCCATAGAAACCAAGTCAGACGTGATGCTGGCGGACGTGAACCACTACCGCGTCAATGAACTGCAAGCAGCCGACATCACCCTGCGGCAAATCGTCCAGCTTTACATCGAGAAAGCCCGGAAAAAAGGCGATTTACCAGAAGGGAAAACTGAAAAGCCCTCAGTCAACATTCTCGGAATTTCCAGCCTCGGATTCCACAATCACCACGACTGCACCGAGTTAAAGCGGTTGATGGTTGATTTGGGAATTCAGGTAAACGAGGTAATTCCCGAAGGCGCATCGGTTCACAACCTCAAGAATTTGCCGAAAGCCTGGTTTAACCTGGTTCCTTACCGCGAAATCGGGCCAATGGCGGCTCGTTACCTAGAGCAAGAATTTGGGATGCCTTATGTAGATATTACGCCGATGGGTGTGGTAGAAACAGCGCGTTGCATCCGCAAAATTCAGGAAATAATTAACGCTCAAGGCGCAGATGTTGACTACACAGACTACATCAACGAGCAAACTTTGCACGTTTCGCAAGCTGCTTGGTTCTCCCGTTCAATTGACTGCCAAAACTTGACAGGTAAGAAAGCTGTGGTGTTTGGCGACAGCACCCACGCCGCCGCTATCACCAAAATTCTGTCAAGAGAAATGGGAATTCACGTTGTTTGGGCGGGTACTTATTGTAAGTACGATGCTGAGTGGTTCAAAGAGCAGGTGGGCGAATACTGCGATGAAGTAATTGTCACCGAAGATCATGGTCAAATTGGGGATGCGATCGCTCGTGTGGAACCTTCTGCCATCTTCGGTACCCAAATGGAACGTCACGTCGGTAAGCGTCTAAATATTCCCTGCGGCGTCATTGCAGCACCGATTCACGTGCAGAATTTCCCCATCGGTTACAAGCCATTCTGCGGTTACGAAGGCACCAATCAAATTACAGATTTGATCTACAATTCCTTCACTTTGGGAATGGAAGATCACCTCTTGGAAATCTTCGGCGGACACGACACCAAGGAAGTGATTACCAAGGGGATTTCTGCTGGTTCTGACCTCGGCTGGAATAAAGAAGCACAAGCAGAACTCAACAAAGTTCCTGGTTTCGTGCGCGGCAAAGTGAAGCGCAACACCGAGAAATTTGCACGCGATCGCGGCTTCAACGTCATCACCCTAGAAGTGATGTATGCAGCTAAAGAAGCAGTCGGCGCGTAATTCGGCAGTCAGCCATTAACATTTAGCAGTCAGCCCTAAAAGCTGGCTGCTATTTTATAATAAATTTAATATTAAATTTATGTCTTTTTTATTAATAAAAAGGTAAGATATATGACTCAAACTCAAGTAGCAATTTCTAAAACATCCTACACTATCAAATGGGAAAAATTACCCGATGACTTTCAATTACCTGACGAGCCAGTGGAAAACATTTATCACCCTTTATTAGCATCGGCGCTGCGAGAAATTCTAGAAATTGCTGGCTTTATCACTGCATCCATGCTGATAGCTTCAAACTTTGGTATTTGTGCCAATGTGAACGAGAAAATAGTTGTAAAAGCACCAGACTGGGTTTACATTCCGAATGTGCCAGCCGTCGCACCTGGAGCCATTCGCCGCAGTTATACGCCTCATGCAGAGGGTGATATCCCAGCAGTTGTTATGGAGTTTCTATCAGATACCGAACAGGGTGAATATTCCGCTAAATCTACTTATCCCTATGGAAAATGGTACTTTTACGAGCGCATTTTACAAGTACCAATTTATGTAATTTTTGACCCTAATCATGGGACATTAGAAGTCCATGACTTAGTAGAGGGACACTATCAACTGCGACAACCCGATGCGAATGGACGTTACTTGATCGCATCAATAGGTTTATTTCTGGGAGTTTGGCAGGGAACAAAGGCAGAAGTAACTGCTAATTGGTTACGGTGGTGGGATGATGGAAATATGCTACCTTGGGGAGTCGAGCGAGTAGAACAGAGTTTACAGGAAGGAATTCAACAAGGAAAGTTGACAATTGTTAATCGTTTGCTGGCTCGAAGAATCGGCGCGATCGCTCCCGATTTACGATCAACAATAAACAGCTTATCTGCAACTGCTCTCGATGAATTAAGCGAAGCGTTATTAGACTTTTCGGATGAAACAGAACTAGCCACTTGGCTAGCACAGCATCAAGCATAAACGTTTTGGAGTTTGAACTGCGATTGCGGCTTTACCGAAATCATCTTAGAATTGATGTAAGCTACCAAAGAAGCTGTCGTCACTTAATTAGCAGTTAGCGATTAGCTGATAATCATAAGGAATGAGGATTACTCTTCGTTCTTTACTTTTCTGAACAGCTTCCTGTTAGTATAATAATTTATTAAGGGTAATACTGATGTCTGATAAATCACTATCAACTTCTTCAATAAATTTACAAAAAAAATTTATTAGAGTTGGCAATCGTATCATTAATCCAGATATGATTGCTACTGCTGACTTGTCGGGGGAAAGTGTCATTATCATCTTAAAAACACATACTGAAGAACGTCTTGAGTTTTCCGGAGGTGAAGCCAAGGCGCTACAAGAATATTTCAGTAACCCAAGTCGCGTGGATAGGTTGCCGCCACAAAGACCTCCTTTAGAAGCAATATAGACTTCAGCTTGCATATAAATTTTTGTGCAATCACACAGACTGGTGCAGTAGTTGATACTACTCAATCTCTCTTATCGCGGTTAATGTTTTTTGGTAACTGTCTATATTCCCTTGCTCAAGGAAAAGGTTTGCAGCCTTATGCAAGTCATCTACCGCACCTCTAGAGTCTTCTAAAGCAGCACGAACCAACCCACGGTATGTATATGCTGGAGCAAAATTAGGAGATAGCCTTAATGTCTGTGTAAAATCTTCAATCGCCCCTCTAACGTCTTCTACTTGACAATAGGCAAGCCCCCTATTGTAGTAAGCATCAGCACTGTTTGGATTGAGTTGCAATACCTGAGTAAAATCTTCAATTGCTTTTTTGTAATCTTCTAGTAGCGCGTAGGCAAGCCCTCTATTTATATAGGCTTCTCCTAGATTAGAGTTATTAATAACGGCTTCAGTAAAGTCTTCTATTGCTGTTGTGTAGTTACCCGATTTTAAATAGGCAAGTCCTCGGTTACAGCGAGCTAGTAGATGATTTGGATTGAGACCTAATACTCGGTTAAAGTCCTCAACTGCTGCTTTATAGTTTTTAAGCTCAAGGTAAGCAGAGCCTCTATTTAAATAAGCTGTAACTTCATTAGGATTAATCCGTATCACTTGGTTAAAGTCCTCTACTGCTCCTCTATAGTCTCCTAATTCAGTACGAAGAGACCCTCTCTTAAAGTAGGCAAGGTGATTGTCAGGATTGAGACTAATTGCCTGATTGAGAGTTTGAATCGCTCCCTTAGCATCTCCTCTCTCTAAACTGCTGTCTCCCCACCCAGTTAAAAACACACTGAATAAATTTTTCACTTGCTGCTTTCCTATTATTGCTGTCGATATTATTAAATTTTATTCTTAATTCTATACCTGCTCTTCCAAAGCAATATATTGTAATTGATCTCATCTCCTGCAAGACGTGATCGCTCCTCCAACCCATCCAGCCAGCTATTATGTACTGGAAAGGTATACAGCATGAGGGAATCACCCACCATGTCCAACCAGACAACGTTCACTAATGCTAGTACTAACCTAGCCGAACTGTGCGATCACGTAGTTGCAGATCGAGATGTGGTGATAATTACTCGACACGAAGGTGAAAGCGTCGCCTTGATTGCTGCTGACGAATTAGATAGTTTGCTAGAAACAGTCTATTTACTTCGTTCACCTAAAAATGCAGCACGTTTGCTAACTGCTTTAGAACGAGCCAAAGCTAGAACTTTAGAACCACAGAGTATTGACAGCCTACGTCAGGAGTTAGGGATTGACTCAGAAGGATGAACCGCAACCCCAAGAAACAAAGGCTCGTGATGCGGTTTTTCATCCAGAATTTCGGGACGACCTCGCCTATTGGGTAAAGACAAACCGCAAAACTGCGCTGCGGGCCTTTAAGCTGATTGAAGATATCATGCGAGATCCTTTTACAGGAATTGGTAAGCCAGAACCGCTGAAATATATGGACTCAAACGCATGGTCGCGGCGACTGACTGAGGAACACCGAATAGTTTACCTAGCCAGCGATGACAGAATTGATTTTCTCTAAGCTCTATATCATTATTGAAAACGCGATCGCATTCTCTCCAGCAAGACGCGATCACTTTATCCCGAATGATAGTTTTGTGTATTGGCTTTGGATAAAGAGGAGGAGCGATCGCCTCTCTCCCTATCCTTACAATTAGCTATTTTGTATCTTCTGGTAACTGTGGAGGTTCGTTGGGTAAAAGCTGAGCTGTAGTATCAATCGTTTGCACTATCTCAGTTGGTTGAGAAGTATCTTGTCGTTGTGCTTTTGCCTCAGAAAGTTTTTCTTTAGCAATACCAGCCACCGTTTCAGTTGTGTCTTTGACTTGTTCGGCAATATTTTGAGCGCTGCGCTTTAGAGCTTCTAAATCATCCTGAGTTTTCTTATAGTCTTCTTTTAGTAACTCTGCCGCCTGAGTCATTTTTTGATTCAGTCCCTCGGCATACTGTTGAGGAGCTTGAATAATTGCATCTGAGACAATTACTCGTTTGCTTCCAGTGGAAGCGATCGCTTCTAACGGAAGCAGGTAAATCCCATCCAAAATCCCACGCCAACCACTAGAAACAAATAAGTAATTAACGATAGCGCCAGTTTGAGGATTGAAGAGATAATCTACTATTTTGCCAACCTTGTTACCTGCGTCCGTCCACACTTCATGACCAATTAAAGAAATCTTCTGAATTGGCGTTTCAGGTTCAATAACTTCAGGAGTGTTGTTGACAATAATACTATCGGTGCCAATAGTAGTAATTTGCTCCCAGCTAAACACCTGTTTCAGACTACCCAAAAATCCTGACTTGCAGGTAAAACCTATAACTTGGTGAGATTGAGGATTTAACCACAATTGATCTACACGACCGACTTCTTCTGCTGTACTGCGATTCAGCACCAGCCGATTGAGTAACTCACTTTGTCTAATAATCTGTGGTTGTGCGTTCATAACCAAAATCCTTAGAGATTTATCCAGTTGGCAACCTATGCTGCTTTAGGTTAGCAAGCGTAGGGAAGCGATCGCCTAAAACTAAGCTAGATCGTAAATTTCTATTAATCAAACTTGAAGTGAATAGAACAACGGGTTAACTACTGAGGATTGCTTGCCAAATGTAGCCTCGCAGACAAATGCTATTACTAATCAAAAAAAATTAACTGGGTCATTGAGGAGCGAAGATACGCTCTTCAATAACCCAGCCTTTTTTACAATTACCCTTTGTAGGGGCGCAGCCTTATCTAAGGGCAGCAGGAGGCAAAGCTAAGCGTGGAGGTGTCTGCGGATATTCGCGGGGCTTGTGACCGTTCCGAGAGGCTTCTGGAGGCGTATCCTGAAGTAAAACGTCCCGGATCAGGCGCGCCGCTACTCGCTGCACCAAACCGCCAGCAATTTTTTGTCCCATGCGCTGAGTTTCTGGCTTCATCAACAACTGGGGAATCACAGGCAGCAGTTGCATCGCGTCAAAGCCCTTAGTTTCTTGGAGAATGTCCCAAATCCGTTTGATATGATCCAGGCTTTGGGATGCCTCTACCGTTGGCGGTGCCTCATTAACCGTCATTCCCACCCGTTCGCGTAACGAGTATGTGAAATTTTGGAAAGACCGCCGTCCGAGCGTGTCTACACCCTTAACAATTTCATCAATCAGGTTTTCCCGGATAAACGCGCCCCGTTCCGAGAAAAGAAAATCAAGCGTTTGATTCAACACCTGATTCAGGTCGTAATCGTCACTGTTACGGGCATTTTTTAACAGATTTTCCAGACGATTCCAGCGGAAACTGCCGTCTTTAAACAGCAGGTCGCGCAGAGATGTCCGTAACTCTGGCGAGGGGTCTGTCAAGAGGCGTTTGGCAACGTAGGGGTAGGCTTTACTGAGAACTTTGAAGTTCGGGTCAACATTAATGGCAATCCCTTCTAGCGTAACCAGAGAGCGGATAATCAGCGCGTAGTAAGCTGGGACGCGGAAAGGGTACTCATACATCAAAGCCGACATATCGTCGGTGATGCTCTTGAAGTTCATCTCCGCGACGCTAGCTCCCAGTGCGTTGTTAAAGACTTTGGCAAGCGCTGGCATGATGGGAGTCAGGTCAGTATCCGGAGTTAAAAACTCTAGCTTCACGTAGTCGCGGGCAAGTCCTTCAAAGTCGCGGTTGACCATGTGAACGACTGCTTCTATCAAGCCATATCGCTGATAAGGCTTGACCTCGCTCATCATGCCAAAGTCTAGATAAGCTAGCTGACCGTCAGTAGTTGCTAACAGGTTGCCAGGATGGGGGTCAGCGTGGAAAAAGCCATGTTCCAGCAATTGCCGCAGCGAACACTGGACACCGACTTCAATTAAATGAACCGCATCAATTCCTTGAGCGCGGAGTGTCTCTGGCTGAGTTAACTTGGTGCCATTGATCCACTCCATCGTCAGGACGCGACGCTGAGTATATTCCCAGTAAATCTTGGGAATGTAAATATCTTGTAAGTGACCGTATAAAGAAGCAAAGCGCTCGGCGTTGTGTCCCTCTTGGGTGTAGTCCATTTCTTCATAGATGCGGGTGCCAAATTCATCCATGATGGCTACCAAGTCACTCCGCACCTGTTTGAGATTGTTTTGCGCCCACCCAGCAAGACCGCGCAGAATGTAAATATCTAGGGCGATGCGTTCTTTCAAACCGGGGCGTTGTACTTTTATCGCAACGGTTTCGCCTGTTTTCAGCTTGCCCTTGTAAACTTGTCCCAGTGAAGCTGCTGCTACTGGATCTGGAGTAATTTCAGCGTAAATGTTTTCCGGGCGATCGCCTAATTCTTCCTCAATAAATCTATATGCCACTTCGTTCGGAAATGGTGGCAGCTGGTCTTGCAGCTGTGTGAGTTCATCTAAATATACCGGAGGAACTAAGTCAGGTCGCGTCGAGAGTGCTTGTCCTACCTTGATGTAAGCTGGCCCCAGTCTGGCGATCATTTGGCGCAACGCAATTGCCCGTTTCCGTTCATTTTGGGCAACCTTTCCCGTTTGCTTGTCCCACCACAAACTGAAGGCAAAGCGCAGCAATGGCACTAAAATGCCAATCAGTCGCCCCCATACTTGGAATGGTTGGTGCCGATAAATCTCGTTAATGGCGACGGGATTGTAGCGCAGTCCTTCTGGTTGGATATAGCTTGTAGTAGGTACTGAAGACGGGATATACCGCGTCTCTACATCAACCTCAACAGGCGCTAAAGTATCTGTCTTTTCGATGACAACTGTGCCTGTCTGGTATGGGGCAGAGGAGACTGTTTTTACATTCATAAGCTTAGGAAGCGACTTCAGGGCGATGTAAAGTATTGTAACAATAACTGTTGTTAGGATAATGAAGCGCTAACGCGCCAAAGCTCGAAGCAATAGCGGGCAAGTCAATCTCCCGGTTTGGCGAAAAGTTTCGAGACTTGAAAGTAGACACTAAACTAAATTTGGTAGCTCAGTACCCGTTTTCTTTTCATTAATCTATTAGGTATGTGGCACTTGCCATTGTTCACTGGGTTGCCAGTGCCTGACCTCTCCCCTCAAGGTGAACTTTGCTCCATGCTCCTGTCTCTACGGATTGAAAACTTTGCCTTGATAGACCAGCTAGAACTCGAATTCGGCGTTGGTTTGAATGTTCTTACTGGCGAAACTGGTGCCGGAAAGTCGATTATTCTGGATGCGATTGATGCTGCTTTAGGCGGAAAAGTATCTAAATGGTCGATTAGAACTGGTGCTGAACGCGCGATGGTGGAAGCTACTTTTAAGGTAGACCCATTGATGAGTGACTGGCTGTTGGAGCAGGAGATTGAACTGCTCGACGACAATGCTATAGTTTGTTGTCGGGAAATTGCCTGCTCTCAGGGAAGTCTCCGCAGTCGATCTCGCGTGAATGGGGTTCTGGTGAACCGACAGATGATGGATCGTCTGCGCGATCGCTTGGTGGAAATTACCGCTCAAGGTCAAACTGTACAACTTATGGCACCAGCTATCCAGCGCGAGTTGCTGGATGTCTACGCTGGCGAAGCCGTACTTACACAGCGAGATGTCGTTCAAACTGCTTATCTTATCTGTCAACAAGCACAAGCTTTGCTTGACAACCGCCGCCAGTCTGAACAGCAACGTTTACAAAGGCTTGACTTGTTAGAATATCAAGCTAAAGAATTAAACACCGCTTCTTTAAACGAACCGGACGAACAAGAACAGCTAGAACAAGAACTCCAGCGCCTCAGTCATGTGGTGGATTTACAAAAGCTGAGTTATCAGGTTTATCAAGCTCTCTACCAAAATGACTCCGGTGAGTCAGCGGGTGCTGACTTGTTAGGACAAGCCGAGGCAACACTTAGTGATATGGTCACATATGATGCTAGCCTGCAACCAGTATTGGAAATGGTAAGTACCGCACTGGCGCAGGTAGTGGAAGCCGGACAGCAAATTAACGCCTACGGTGATAATTTGGAGGCAGATCCCCAGCGACTAACTGAGGTTGAGGAGCGGATCAGGGAACTTAAGCAGATTTGCCGCAAGTATGGCCCGACTTTAGCGGATGCGATCGCATACCATACTCGCATCGGGGCAGAACTTGTAGAACTTCAGGGAGAAGGACAGTCTCTCGAAGAACTGGAAAAAAATTATCAAGCGTGTCAGGAAACCTTAACCGAAGTTTCTAGCAAACTCACAACTCTGCGCCGCGTTGCTGCTGGCGAACTAGAAACGCGACTGGTAGCAGAACTCAAGCCTTTAGCAATGGAAAAGGTGCAGTTTCAAGTTAAGATTTCGCCTATTTCCCCAACTGCAACTGGTGCAGACGCGATCGCCTTTTTCTTCAGTCCAAACCCCGGAGAACCACTGCAACCGCTGGCTGCAACTGCATCTGGAGGAGAAATGAGCCGCTTTTTGCTGGCTTTGAAAGCTTGCTTTTCGGCAGGAACACACGGTGATGCTACCCTTAACGCTCCGGGTACGCTAATCTTTGATGAAATAGATGTGGGAGTGTCTGGAAGAGTAGCGCAAGCGATCGCAGATAAACTTCACCAACTTTCCCAACGACAGCAAGTTTTGTGCGTTACGCACCAACCCCTGGTTGCAGCAATGGCAGATCGACATTTTCGCGTCGATAAACAAGTCATCGAAACCAATGGCAACGATAAATCACTTCATCCTTCATCCTTTATCCTTCCTCCCTCCGAACGCACTGTCGTTAGGGTAAGCGTTCTAGACAATCATCAAACTCGCCGCCAAGAACTAGCAACCCTAGCTGGCGGACACTCCGCCAAAGATGCGATCGCCTTTGCCGAGTCTCTTCTTACTCAAGCCGCCACGGTCAAACACACCTACCCTGGATAAAAGCAGATGTCTAATTCCCAAAGAGAGATTAAACTGTTGAGTAGTATAATCTTTGCTCACCAGACACAAAAAATGTTTCCCTAAAATTTATAGGATACTTGCACCGCCTCCTCCCTTTCTCAACATCAGGCACCTGTAAAATATATGACATCTTCATCTACCACAATCAATGGTTGGAATAACACCGATCAGGTAATTGACGTTGTTCCCCACCAAGATGAAAATTACTCAGGGCATCAAATGCCGCAAAATCATCAACATCAATCGGATCGTGGTGGCTCATTAGCTACAAAAACCGGAAGTTTTACAGCGCTGCTCGCGCCGCTAAAAAAGGAAAGTTTTAAAGAAGTCGTTACAGGTGTTGAAGATAAACTTCGGGTAGTAAATCACACCCTGTCAATGCTGACAGACAGTCAGGGTTTTGAAGCCATTCTGCAAGAAATGCTGAATGCTATTACCTTGAAGACGGGAGAATTGCTAGGTGCAGACCGCACTACGATTTTTTTACTCGATGAAGAGAAGAACCAACTATGGTCAATTCTTGCCGAAGGAGATGAAGGGAAACCTTTAGAGTTGCGGATTCCTGCTGATAAAGGCATCGCCGGAGATGTAGCAACACGCAAGAAAAGCATTAATATACAGTTTGATTTCTACGACGATCCTCGGTCAGCGTTTGCCAAGAAAACCGACGAAAAAACAGGATACCGTACCTACACAATGTTAACTCTACCTTTGCTCAACGAGCAGGGAGATTTGGTGGCGGTAGTTCAATTAATTAATAAGTTAAAGTTACCGCATGAACCAGAAAAAAAATTAGCAGAAAGAATCGATCTACAAGGATTTTCTAAAGAAGACGAAACAGTTTTTGAAGAATTTGCCCCCTCAATTCGCCTAATTCTGGAAAGTTCCCGGTCGTTTTATGCGGCGACGCAGAAGCAAAGGGCAAGTGATGCCCTAATGAAGGCGACGCGCTCCTTGAGCCATTGTAATTTGGACTTAGAAGACACCCTGGAACGGGTGATGGATGAAGCGAAGAATTTGATGAACGCAGATCGCAGTACCTTGTGGCTGTTAGATAGCGATCGCCATGATTTATGGACAAAAATATCTCTGGCTGATGGTTCCATGAGAGAACTCAGAGTACCACAAGGCAAAGGTTATGTTGGTAAAGTTGCCGAATCTGGTCAACCTTTAAATATTTCCTTTGACTTATACGACGATCCCGACTCTGGAGTTTCTAAACAACTCGATCAAGCTAATGGTTATCGCACCTGTAGTTTATTATGTATGCCAATCTTTAATGCAGATAAAGAATTGATTGGTGTCACCCAACTTGTAAACAAGAAAAAGCAAGGAGAACTTCCCCCATATAATCCTCAAAATTGGCCGGAACCACCTGAATGCTGGAAGGCAAGCTTTAACCAAAGTGATGAAGCCTTTATGGAAGCATTTAATATTCAAGCGGGAGTAGCGTTGCAAAATGCCAAGTTGTTTGCGACAGTCAAGCAGCAAGAACAAATGCAGCGAGATATTCTCCGCAGTCTTTCTAATGGAGTTGTGTCTACTGATAAATCTGGTTATATTATTGCTGCTAATGAAAGTGCTAAGAAGCTTTTAGGATTTAGCGAACAAGACCATCTAGAAGGTAGAAAAATTGATGACCTTATTCGTATCAAAGAAGGCGACTTTTCCAAATGGTTTGGCGCGGCAATAAAAGCAGCTGATGAAAAATGCCGCCGGCAATATTACCCGGATCAAACTTTATTGTCTACTGGGGAGGAACAGCATAGCGTTCACCTATCGATTAACTCGATTGCTGATGCTAGCGACGCTAGCAATGTCTACGGTGCGCTGGTGGTGATGGATGATATCTCTCAAGAGAAACGCCTCAAGAGTACGATGTATCGCTACATGACGCAGGAACTGGCAGAACAGCTAATCAATAGCGGTGAGGCTAAATTAGGAGGCGATCGCAAGGAAGTTTCTGTCTTATTCTCAGATATTCGCAGCTACACCAGCTTGACCGAAAGAATGGAGGCGGAAGAAGTGGTGCAGCTGCTTAACGAATATTTTGAGTCAATGGTAGATGCTGTATTTAAGCACAAAGGCACTCTCGATAAATACATTGGTGATGCGATCATGGCGGTATTTGGTTCACCCTTACCTCTAGACGATCACGCCTGGATGTCGGTGCAAACAGCAGTGGAAATGCGCCATCGTTTGGAAGACTTCAATGAACGTCGTCTCGCATCCAAAAAGCAAGAAATCAAAATTGGTATTGGCATTAACTCCGACACGGTAATTAGTGGCAATATCGGCTCTAGTCGGCGTATGGAATTTACAGCGATTGGTGATGGTGTTAACCTGGGATCTCGCTTAGAAAGTGCCAGTAAGCAGTACGGTTGCGATATCATTATCAGCGAAAGCACCTATCGACCCTGCAATGACAGAGTATGGGCCAGAGAACTTGACCGTATTCGAGTTAAAGGCAAGAACCAACCAGTTAGTATTTATGAATTGGTGGGGTTACGTTCTGAGTCAATTCCCGATCAGAAGCAGCATACGATCGAGCTTTACCACAAAGCTCGCGAACTTTACCTCAATCGTGAATTTGCCTTCGCTATCGGCGAGTTTGCAAAAGTTATGGCACTTGATCCCCAGGATAAGGCAGCTGGCCTACACCTAGATCGTTGTAAGTATTGGCTCACCAACCCCGTCCCCAGTGACTGGGATGGCGTTTGGACGATGACGGAGAAGTAATTAATAATTCATAGGTTTCTCGTTTCCAGGCTCCCTCTTGGGAACACAAGTTTTGGAGGCTCCCGCCTCCCCCAATGGCACTACGATTTTGTTAGTGCAATCAAACCGCCAAGATCGCCCAACCCTAACGCTAAATTGGGGGGCGTAGAAAATCAAGGCTTTGCCTGCCTTTTTAAAAGGGGATCAAATCCAATACAGTTTACTTAAAGCTAAAAAACCAAACCCTAAGTAGCACAACGGTTCTTAAGTGAACCGTATTGCATTATTAGCAACGAGAAATTTTTCAAATTTCAGTGGCACAATTAGACTTAACAAAACTGCCAACAACCTGACGCAATTGCTCCACATCGAAGGGTTTTGTCAAATATTCTGTAGCACCAGCAATCCGTCCTTGCACCTTGTCAAATACTCCATCTCTTGCTGTTAACATGATGATGGGTAGATGATGAAATTGTGGTAAGCTGCGAATGGTGCGGCAAAGTTCTAATCCATCAACTCCTGGCATTGAAACATCTAGTAACAAAATTTCAATCGGCTGGTGGTATATCGCTGATAAGGCATCTACTGCGTTATCAGCTAATAAAACTTTGTATTTTTTCTCTAGCGCCTTTTTGAGCAGAGTTTGCATTACGGGACTATCATCGACTACTAGGATAGCGGGTACATCATTCAAGGTTGAAGGCATTTTTTTCCCCCAGGATTTAGGTTAGTAAAAGTTTAAAACTGCAAATAATATTCCCAGGCTATTACTAGCTAAACAAAAATAAGTTTTTTCTGGCATTAACTTTAGTAAGTAAAAGAGAACTGCATTTTTGTATAAAATTATTTAATCACACTGTATACTGTAACATTACATTTTAATTCCCTTTGTTAACAATTATTTTTAACATAATCACTCTGTAAATTAATTTGCAACAGTTGATATATTTCGAGGCGTAGATCATACATACGCACTTTATCTCGATTGCGAGTGAGCGGCTAACAGCAAAATTACTGAACTATATATAAATTATTGTAACAAAAATCTGAGAGCTGCTCTTCATTTGAGCTGGTGGAAGATTAAGTTGGGTGTAGAAAACGGCTTGGCGACTTTACGTTAATTTCTACCACTATACTAAAAACAAAAAATCCAAAATATATCGATGGGTGATAGAAATATATCCTCTATGGGAACCCTAGATTAAGCAAGGTTGGGCTAAGTGGCTCATAGCGATCGCGTTAGCTCTTCTCTTGCGACAAGAGTGAGTTGAGGCGAGGATTCCTGTTTGTTTCTTACGTATCTGTGTAAAAAAATCTTTTATCTAGATACAAATGTTACATTTTTATTTATCTCACTTACTCGGTCTAAGTCCAAAGTGTCAAGCGATCGCCTGTGGCTTAAAGCCTTCAAAGATGCCTCTTTCCGCAGATTTTTGAAGGGTATGATTAAAGAGCGTATTTAGAATATATATAAAAAAGTGTTTATTTATACTTGAATTGCTCAAAGGCGGATTTTAGAGAAGAGGGCGCTTAAAGATGAACCCATTTTTACCTAGAAACAAAGCTATCAAATTTGACGAGCTGCGCCAATGCCCGCTGTTAGACTCTTCTTTGAAAGCAGGTTTTGACAATCTGACTCGTTTGATGACTGACATTTGCCAGACACCAGTAGCTTACTTGAGCTTGATGGATGACGAACAACAATGGCTAGTGTCAAAACTGGGTATTACCACCACAGAAGCAGACAAGTATCTAGCTTTCTGCGCTAGCGCCATCTCGCACCCGCAAGAATGCGATTTGATAATCGTTCGGGATGCCCTTGGCGATCGCTCTTTGGCGAACCATCCTAGCGTGAAATCTGCCCCAAAGATTCGATTTTTTGCAGGTGTCCCCTTAGTCACGCCCTCCGGATTGATGATTGGAGTGCTATCTACCATTGATTATGTGCCGCGAGATTTAAGCGAGAAAGCTCAGGAAGCAATTAGGGCATTAAGGCAAGTAGCGATCGCGCTTTTGTCCCCATACGAAAACTTAATAACAGCAGAACAAATTATTATGACTCACCAGCCGACAAACTTAGGGATGAGAGAAAGCGAATTTCAACTAAAAACTATAATTGAAAATAGCAAAGATACCCAGGCAGTACAAGAGTGCCATCGGACAGACTTAGAAGTTTCTGACTTAGTTAAAGAAGTAACAGATATCAAGTTTGCATTAGATCAATCTTCAATTGTGGCGATTACCGATCGTACCGGAACTATCACCTATGTAAACGATAAATTTTGCGAAATTTCTGAATACTCTAAAGAAGAACTTATCGGACAGAACCACCGCATAATCAATTCCGGATACCATTCAAAGGAATTTTTTAAACAGATGTGGGCAACCATTAGCAGTGGCAACGTCTGGAAAGGGGAAATCAAAAACCGAGCTAAAAACGGAACTTATTACTGGGTATACACCACCATTGTTCCAGTATTGAATTGTGAAGGAAAACCACATCAGTATGTGGCGATTCGCCAAGATATCACCGAGCGCAAACAAGCCGAAGAATCGCTACGGCAGAACGAACACCGTTTTCGCGCCCTAACCGAAATCATTCCCCAGCAGGTATGGACTGCCGAGCCAAATGGCGCACTCGATTATGTCAACCAGCGCATTCTAGAGTATTTCCAGCGCACATATGAGGAAATGGTGGGTTGGGGATGGCAAAATGTACTGCATCCAGACGATGTGCAAAACTGCATTGAACGTTGGTCGCATTCTCTGACAACAGGAGATGCTTACGAAGTTGAATTTCGCCTGCGGTATGCGCCTGATGGCAGCTATCGCTGGCACTTGGGACGCGCGCTACCTGTGCGCGATGACAAGGGGCAGATTGTCAGTTGGTTTGGGACGAACACTGACATCGATGAACACAAGCAAGCCGAGAAAGAGCGCATCCAACTTTTAGCACGAGAACAGGCGGCGCGAGAGGCGGCGGTTAGAAGTGAAAATATAACCAGAAATATTTTGGAAAGTATCGCCGATGCTTTCTTTAGCGTGGACAACGAGTGGCGATTTACTTACCTGAACCCGCGGGCAGAGCAGCTTTTGTTTAAAACAAAAGAGGAATTGATTGGTAAGTGTATATGGGATGAGTTCCCAGAAACAGTCGGTTCTACTTTCAAAAGCGAATCTTACCGAGCAGTTTCCTGTCAGGTAACGGTTCACTTTGAGGAATTTTATCAACCTCTGGAAACGTGGCTGGAGGTGCGATCCTATCCTTATCAAGATGGTTTGTCGGTTTTTCTCCGCGATGTTACAACTCGTAAACAGTCAGAGGCAGCACTGCTAGAGCGATCGCGTCTGTATACTTTAGAAGCAGAAATTGGCACCGCCTTGGGCGCTGGCGGCACATTATCAGAAAGGCTCAACCGCTGTACAGAAGGGATGTTGCAGCATCTGGAAGCGAATTTTGTCAGTATCTGGACATTTAACGAACAGAGTGTTGCAGAAGCTTCTACTTCAGAGGCTTTTCTGGAACAGCAAGCAATTGCCTTTGCAAATTCTCTTAGCCAAGTGTATTGGCAAGATTTATTGGCTGAGCGTCGCGTCTCTCTGGAGGGTTCCGTAATTGGCTTCGTTGCCCAAACCCGTCAACCCTACCTAAGTCAAGATAGCAGCCTGCGGTCGGCTGGGATGGAAGCGCGTCTTTATAACGGTGAGTTAGCGGAAAGCTGTTTGCTAATCGCCAACAGTTATTTTGCAGGATATCCCTTGATTGTGGAAGATCGGCTAGTGGGCGCGATCGCTGTGGGCAGTCATTCGCGCTTTACTGAAGCAGTTAATCATATGTTGGGGTGGGTAGCCAACGCCCTTGCGCTCGCCATCGATCGAAATTGGGCAAAAGAAGCACTCTTGGCGCGTCGGGAAGCTTTGCTTTTTGGCTTAGCAAGTCAGATTCGCGACTCTCTGGATCTAGATACCATTCTGGGAACCGCTGTCAAGGAGATTCGGAGTTTGTTGCAAGTTGACCGCTGCCAGTATTTGTGGTGCTGGTCGCTTCCCAATCAGCCTAGCTTGACAGTAACTCACGAAGCCCTGGCTAAGCCCAATCAACCGAGTTTGCTCGGAGACTGTCCGCCTCAAGAACTTTCCCAGCTGAGTGAAAAAATTCGCCAACTCCAGATCCTGCGAGTTGATGATGTCAAGAATGACAACAGCCTGGATGCCCAAACGAAAGAGCTGTTAACGCCTATGGGAATTACTTCCCTGTTGCTTTTGCCGCTAAAAACCCACGCCGGACATCTAGGAGCAATTGTTTGCAGTCATTGCAGTGGTGCTAAACCTTGGAGTAACAGCGAAGTGGAGTTGTTGCAAGCTGTGGTGGATCAGCTAGCGATCGCAATTGACCAAGCAGAACTCTACGCCCAAACTCGCGCCGCCGCCCTAGCCGCGCAAACCCAAGCTCAACAGCTGGCGACTGCTTTGAACAACCTCAAACAAGCCCAATCTCAACTAATTCAAACCGAAAAAATGTCCAGCCTGGGGCAAATGGTTGCAGGTATCGCTCACGAAATCAATAACCCAGTCAATTTCATCACCGGAAATCTTAGTCACACCAGCGACTACATCCAAGAACTACTCGATTTAATCTGCCTTTATCAACAGCATTACCCCAATACTCACCCGGAAATTCTTCTCCGACAGGAAGAAATTGACATAGACTTCATCATTAATGACCTGCCAAAAATGCTGTCTTCAATGGAGATTGGTGCAGAACGTATCCGTCAGATTGTCCTGTCTTTGCGGAACTTCTCCCGACTCGATGAAGCAGAAATGAAGCCAGTAAATATCCATGAGGGAATAGAGAATACTTTACTGATTCTGCATCACCGCTTGAAACCGCACCCTAACCACAGCGGGATTCAAGTTATTAAGGAGTACGGCGAACTTCCTTTGGTGGAATGCTACGCCGGACAGCTTAATCAAGTGTTTATGAACATTTTAAGTAATTCTATTGAGGCTTTGGAAATAGGAACTGTTGACTGGGGACTCAGGGAAAATGCCTCTTGTGCCCCTAATTCCCCATCCTCCATTTCCCCTTCCCCAGTCACCACTCAAGAGTCCCCAATCCCTACAATTTCTATTTCTACCGAAGTGCGAAACAATAGAGTGGTGATTAAGATTGCAGACAACGGAGCAGGAATGACGGAGGATGTGAGAAAGCGCTTATTTGACCCTTTCTTCACCACCAAACCTGTAGGCAAAGGCACTGGTTTAGGTCTATCAATTAGCTATCAAATTGTAGTAGAGAAACATGGCGGGGCGCTGAAGTGTTTCTCAGAACCTGGAAAGGGTGCAGAATTTTTGATTGAGATTCCTCTAGGACAGAGATTTTAATAAGTAGGGGGATTTATAAAGTATCCCGTGATAGATCGTCCATCCTCAAGCGATCGCGTGGCCATGAGCTGACAAACATTGATGCTAATCCGCGTTCTCATTTACGACTTTAAATAAAAGGAGACCGAGGTGTCATTTCCTGGAGAATTTAATCAGGCTTTACTAGAGCGTTTTATTCAACTTATTGCCACTCATACAGGCTTACACATTCGCCCAGAAGAAAGAGAAGCTTTAACCCAAAAAATTCGCTTACGGATGAAAGCATTCAATATATCCGTACCAGAAATATATTATTTACTATTAAAAGATTCCTCCCCCCAGAGTGATGATGAATGGCAAAAATTGGCAATTTCGTTGACCATTTGCGAAAGTTACTTTTTTCGAGATAAAGGACAGTTTTCTCTGCTGCGACATAAAATATTACCGGAATTAATAGCCAATCAAAAGTACACAAAAACTCTGCGGATTTGGAGTGCAGGTTGCTCAACTGGCGAAGAACCATATTCTCTGGCTATTCTTCTCAATGAGTTAATTCCAGATTGTGACAGATGGAACATCTTTATTTTAGGAACAGATATTAATCAAAATGCGATTGAGCAAGCCCAGCAAGGAGTTTATAGTTCTTGGTCATTTCGTTTACTAGAGTCTCAACTACAAGAACGCTATTTTTTTCTGAAAGGGGACAAATGGCACCTTAATAAAAATATACGCGAACGAGTAATATTTAGAAATATAAATTTGGTAAAAGAGCAATTTGATAATTCAGCTTATGGTATTAAAACAATCGATTTAATTATTTGCCGTAATGTTTTTGTTTATTTTGAAAAGCCAGCAATTTCCTTAGTTTTAAATAAATTTAACAACACGCTTAAGCTTGGTGGATATCTTCTGACGGCTCATAGTGAACTTCAGGGACAAGATATAGGTTTATTGGAGGCAAAATTGTTTCCAGAATCAATTATCTATCAACGGCGTGAAAATTTGGAATTAGGGGCAGGACTTTGGGAAACCAAACCAAGCATATATCCCGAAACTAGAGAACAAATACTTTGTTCCTCCGCTCCCACAAATAATTTGGGAATGAACTTTGAACAATCCCTAGGTAACACTTCTCAGTTGATGAAACCAGAAATATTATGGCAAGAAGCAGCGGAAAAATTTAATAATACAGCCAAAGATTTGAGCAGTTTATCTGTTGCCAAACTAAACGAACAAAAAAATAATGATGCAGCGGTTACTACACTTCTGTTAGAAGCAGAAGCTCTTTTTAAAAATAAATTTTATGCTTTAGCTATTGAGAAAGCAGAACAAGCGATCGCTCTGGAATCTAAGCAATTTTATCCCTACCATCTCCAAGCAGAAATCTACGCGAATTTAGGTAAATATGATAAAGCAATTCACTATTGCCAGATGGCTCTTAAAGTAAATCCTCTAGCAGACGAGCCACTATACCTGCTAGCTCATATTGCAGATGAAAGAGGAGATATTAATGCAGCGAAATCTTTCTTAAAGAAAATTATTTACTTGGTTCCTTACTGTATCTACGCTTATTTAGAATTAGGCTATATTTATGATAAAGAAGGAGAGGGAATTAAAGCTACAAAAATGCGAACAGTTGCTTTAGAAATATTACAAAAATTACCTTTCAAAGCTACCTTAGAAAAACTAGATAACCTGACCGTTGAGGAACTTATAGCAAAAATTAATAAAATGTTACCAAGGCAGCTATAAATTATATGGAATCCAAACAATATATTATCTTCAGGTTAAATGCTGCCCTTTATGGAGTAGAAGCACTTTCAGTACAAGAAATATTTTTTCTTCCTGAGTTAACGCCAATAGTGGAAGCACCGCCTGCTATAGTCGGCGCGCTGAATCTTCGAGGCGAAATTTTGCCAATAATGGATCTCCAGCTTCGGTTTGGTTATGAGTTGGAAGAATACCGCCTCACCGATAGCATCATCGTACTGCAATGCCAGAGGTTTCGGTTTGGCATCATCGTCAATCAAGTTCTGGAAGTGCAGACTATCTCCATAAATAAAATTACAGCAGAACTATCTTATGGGCAAGAAGGCACCAATTCCTCTCATTTTGTTGCTGGTTTCGCCACAGTAGGGACAAATATTGTAAGATTGCTAAATCCTGAAAATCTAATTCAATTCTTCGATAGAGTTGAAGCTTTTACTTTAGAGGAAACGGTAGAAGGTAAAAGTAAAGAACTATATACTTCTCGTAATTCTTTTAAAGAAAATCGGGTCTTTTGCCCTAATGCCACCCCTGAAGAAAGAGCAATATTTCAGGAACGGGTAGCAAGTTTGATGCGACAACCTGAAATTCCAAATGTTATCGGAAGTCGCCCGATTGCAGTTATTGGTTTAAATAACGAGTATTTTGGACTAGACTTAGCTGCGGTGCGGGAGTTTACTGATATTCGTCACTTACAGCCGATTCCCTGCTGCCCAGCTCATATTCTAGGTAATATGAACTTGCGTGGTGAAATATTAACATTAATTGATATTCGTATGGTCTTGAATTTACCAATTGCTAATGTAGTTACTGCATCTAAAGCGATGGTTGTTTACCTCGACGATTTAGTGGTTGGTGTCATGATTGATGCTGTATTTGACGTAATATACCTAAACCCGTCCCAGATGATGCCAGTACCTGTTGCCGCCCATTCTATGAATGATGAATATCTCCAGGGAACAGCTCTTTACGGGGAAACAATGATGTGTATTTTAGATTTACCTAAAATCTTATTACAAGGCGGACTGATGGTTGATGAACAAGCGTAATTATTTATTGTTTACAGCTAATATTTACTAGCTGCTTGCTTAGAGAGAAATGCTCCAATGGCATTACTAAAACTAAAGTAGACATCCAGAATATAAGTTAACCCCCTAAATTTAAAATTCACCGTTTAGTTCAGCATTAACCAGGGTAAATACAATGTTTAAAAACTTAAGTTTACAGTCTAGATTGGTCGGCTCATTCCTATTAATGGGTTTGATTGTATTAGTAATTGGGATAGCGGGTTGGATCGGAAACTCCAGCTTAAGCAACCATATTAATACTCTTAATAGTAATACCCTGCCAAGTGTTGTTGGATTGTGGAAAATTAACGAAGGGCAAACTCAAGTCCAGTCATCAGAGAGAGCTTTACTCAATACACTTCTGAGCCAACAAAATCGGCAAGTTGAATTAACCAGAATCAAGCAGGCTTGGGAGCAGATTGAGGAGGGTTTTAAACAATACGAGTCAGCTCCACTGACTGAGGAGGAAAAAAATCTATATAAACAATTCCTTATAGACTGGGACAGGTGGAAGCAAGACCAAGAAAAATTTCTGCGACTTTATCAAAAATTTGAGGATATAGGTATCCCTAATCCTAGAGAAGTGCAGGTTGAACTTCTCAACCAAAATAACGGAAATCTCCCTCAAATTACAGCAGCAAAAGTTGCTGTAAATCTTTTAAATGAGCTGAGCAAACTATCAGCAAATGAAGAGAGGACATCTTTTGACAAAGCCACAGAATCGATTATATCAGTTATGAATTACAGCGAACAATTTGGGGCAGCAGCCAAAAAAGCAGCTGACACAGATGTAGCTCAAACCACATTTTGGATCATCCTGGGTATGATTCTCGGCCCCCTCAGTGCCATTATCTTTGGCATTTTCTTCAGCATCACGATCGCCAAGCCGCTTAGTTCCAAAATAAGCGGAATCGTCAGCACTATTGTCTCTTCTTCATCAGAAATAGCTGCCACGGCAGAGCAGCAGGAACGCACGGCTGCTCAACAGGCGGCGGCAGTTAGCCAAACAACTACCACAATGGATGAACTCGGTGCTTCCTCAAGGGCTACAGCAGAGCAAGCTGAGTCAGCAGCAACGGGAGCACGACAGGCTATGGCTCTCACAGAGTCGGGGAGCCAAGCGGTAAACAGAACCCTCGAAGAGATGGCAATGCTCAAAGAGAGAGTGGGAGCGATCGCTTCTCAGATTTTGCGTCTTTCGGATCAAACAAATCAGATTGGCAATATCTCTAGTCTGGTGAGTGATGTAGCCAACCAAACTAATATGCTGGCACTAAATGCAGCAGTAGAAGCTGTGCGGGCGGGCGATCATGGCAAAGGATTTGCTGTTGTTGCGGCAGAAATTCGCAAACTAGCAGATCAAAGTAAGACATCAGCTCAAAAGATTAGCACTCTGGTTGCCGATATCCAAAATTCCATTAATTTAACCGTGATGGTTACAGATGAAGGAACGAAAACTGTGCAGGAAGGGGCTAAAACTGCACAAGGCACAGCAGACGCTTTCGCCGGAGTTGCGGATTCTATCCACAATATCGCTGTGAACAGTCAACAAATCTCCTTGAGTGCCAAACAACAAGCGATCGCTATTCAACAAGTCGTCCAAGCGATGAATGCTCTCAATGTGGCAGCAACAGAAACTGCTAGCGGCATCAGTCAAACCAAGGTAGGCATCCAAAGACTAAACGAAGCTGCCTTAAATCTGAAAGTAGTTGTGTAAAGAATACAAAAATTAAAATTGATTGGCAGAAGGCAATTTTTATAGTCCGCAAAATCGTCCAACCAATTAATCAGGTAGCTAATACAATTGTCAGCTCTTTACCGTACTCAATAACTGAACAAAGCCGCTGGGAATCTTAAAGCAGTGGTATAGCTAAAATCTATTAGCTTTTAGCTATAAAAAAAAAACACCAACACGTAATCCCCAATAAAATAAAACTAAAAGCTAGTCATGATCGTAGAAGACGAAGAACTACGCAGCCTTTTTAAAACGGCAAGTGAAGAACATTTACAGAAACTAAATGACGGTTTACTGCATTTAGAAAAGCACCCGGAAGACCAAGCCAGATTAGAAGAATTACTAAGAGAAGCTCACAGCCTCAAAGGGGATTCTCGAATGCTGGGCGTGCGCGATGTAGAAACCCTTACCCATCAACTAGAACATATTTTGGGATGTGTTAAACGCGGTGAGACACAGCTGACAGCCCAAACGTGCGATCGCTTGTATCAAGGCTTAGATGCTATGTGCAAACTGGTACATGAAGCCGTCACAGGCGAACCAGCAGGCATCAATACCTTTGGCGTCCTTGCCCACATGATGGGAGCTGATTCTATCAATCCAGCCAAGCAAAACAATCACAACGATCGAGTTCAGGAAGAAGTTGAAGCAAATACCGTCACAATAGCCACAACTTCCGAAGCGCCCCCACTACAAATAGATTTAGAGATATCGCCTGCACCATCACCATTAGAGACACTACTAGCACCTTCCTCACCACCCGCACCAGTAGAGGCGGCACCATTAGAAGTGGAGCCTCCCCGCCCCACTCCTGCCGACATTAAAGCCGAAAAGACCTTCTCCAACGGTAGAACCGCCACCGTACCACCCCCAGCAGCAAACGAACCCTACCGCATCGAAACAATTCGCGTCGAAACCCGCAATCTCGATGCCTTGCTCACCCAAGCAGGCGAACTAACCGTCACCAAAATCCGCATTGCTCATCGACTGGCGGAAATTGAGGAAATTGTTGCCCTGTGCGAAGAGTGGAACCGCCCAACACTCCTGAGAACTTCAGCGCTGAATGTCCAGAAGGAAAAGCTAAAACCTGAGAGGCAATTAAATCCCTCTACCACTCAGCACTCAGATATAGAGGCGCACAGCAGTGCGTCCTTAGAAACTAAAGCCTTTGGGGAGCGCATGGGAGTTCTAGTCAACCAGTTAAGAAATGCCATCTACGAAGACACCACCAGACTGGATACGATTGCTAGTGACTTAGAAGAGGGAATACGTACCCTACGCCTCTTGCCCCTATCGACTATTTTTCAGATGCTTCCCCGGATGGTACGGGATCTAGCTAAACAGCAAAATAAAGAAATTGAACTAGCGATCGCAGGCGACCAAACCAAAGCCGACAAGCGCATCCTAGAAGAAATGAAAGATCCATTGATCCACATGATTCGCAATTGCGTAGATCATGGTATCGAAACACCAGCAGAGCGAGAAGCTGTAGGCAAGCCACCTACCGCCACAATTCGCGTCAGAGGCTACCAAACCGCCACGAATACTGTGATAGAAGTCGCGGACGATGGGCGAGGCTTAGATACTGCAAAGATTAAGCAGACAGCACTTAAGCGCGGAATCTGTCGGGAAGAAGAACTCGCCGCCATGACAACAACTCAAATTCACTCCTTGATTTTTGCCCCCGGCTTCTCCACCCGCACCTTTGTCACCGAAGTTTCTGGCAGAGGCGTAGGGCTGGATGTAGTTCGCACCAACGTCGAACGCCTGAAAGGAACTATACAAGTAGAATCTACCCCCGGAAGGGGATGCACGCTCCGAGTACAGCTCGGTATAAACCTAGCAACTGTGTCAGTGTTGATTGTGGAAGTGGGCGGCAGAGTTTATGCCCTGCCAGTGGAGTTTGTGCAACAAACGCGGTTGGTGTCTTCTGATGAAATTTTTTCTATTCAAGGCAGAGAAACTATTATTCAGGACAATCACCCTGTATCAGTAGCGCAGCTGATAGATTTGCTGGAATTGTCAGTAGTCAATGGCAAAACGACTGACAAGGGGCAACTGCTGTGCATTATTTTGCAGGTGGGAGAGGAGAGGCTGGGATTATTGGTAGATGCCTGTATAGATCAACAGGATGTCGTACTCAAACCTCAGAGTAAGTTACTCAAGCGGGTTCGCAATGTTGCTGGCGCAACTATTCTCGGAACTGGGGAAGTTTGCATGGTTTTAAATCCCCTAGATTTGATTAAATCTGTCCAAAAACGAACCGCAGCGATGACCCTGGCAAGAGCATTTGCCCAGGAGGAAAAAAGAAGATCAATTTTATTAGCGGAAGATTCTATCGCCATTCGCACTCAAGAAAAGCGCATTTTGGAGAATGCAGGTTATGAAGTGGTGACAGCTGTTGATGGATTGGATGCCTACAACAAACTAAGAACTCGTTCCTTTGATGCGGTGATATCCGATGTGCAAATGCCAAATTTGGATGGTTTGGGGTTTACTGCCAAGATTCGTCAGCATCAGGAATATAACGAATTGCCAATAATTCTGGTGACATCTTTGGCATCAGATGAAGATAAACGTAGGGGTGCCGAAGCTGGTGCCAATGCTTATATCACCAAGGGTACTTTTAATCAGGAAGTGCTTTTAGAAACCTTGAGAAGGTTTATTTAGCTTATGGCTAATAGTAAGTGCAATTCTTCAACTAGCATTTGACAAAATGGCAATAAAAGTTTTATTAGTAGACGATTCTCCTATTGCTATGACAATGCTGAAACGAATTCTGGCATTCTCCCCTGAAATTCAAGTGGTGGGAACAGCCGGAAGTGGTAAAGAGGCATTGGCGCTGATTCCCAGTTGTTTGCCAGATGTGATTTGCACAGACCTCCATATGCCACAGATGGATGGTCTGGAATTTATATCTGAAGTTATGGCAACGTATCCAAAACCAATTCTTGTGATTAGCACTTCAGTACAAAATGAGGATAAGCACAATGTTTTTCGGTTGCTAGAAGCAGGGGCGGTGGATATCTTCCCTAAGCCACGTGGTGGAAATGGTTCGGATTATGAGTTGGTAAAACAGGAGTTAATCAGTAAGATAAAAATCCTTTCTGGGGTTACAGTTTTTACTCATTATCGAAAGAAACCTTCAGTTGATACTATTCTTAATAATCGGGAAGCTGAGCCTCCCAACATTCGTTACAAAGCTGATCCTGGTAACAAGAAATATTCGATTTTAAATGGCCAATCCAAAATCCGAAATCGAAAAGATAAAATTATCACAATTGGTGCGTCTACAGGTGGCCCGCAAGCTTTGTACGCAATTCTCACTCAGTTGCCGATGAATTTCCCGGTGCCAGTGATTTGTATTCAGCACATCAGCGAAGGTTTTTTGCAAGGAATGGTAGATTGGTTGGCGGCTGAGTGTCAAATGCCTATAAAAATTGCTCGTGCTGGGGAGGTTCCAAAACCGGGAACTATTTATTTTCCCAGGGAGCGATCGCATTTGGAGTTTGATGCACAAGGCAGATTTTTGTATTCTTCCTCACCACCCCTGGGAGGGCATCGCCCTTCTGTAACGGTTACTTTTAAATCGGTGGCGAGTGTCTATGGTCAGGCTGCTGTAGGGGTATTATTGACGGGGATGGGTAGAGATGGTGCGGAGGGAATGCAGGCGATCGCGTCTGCTGGTGGTGTGACTATTGCTCAGGATGAGGCGAGTTGTGTAGTCTTCGGAATGCCAAAAGAAGCGATCGCGCTTGGTGCAGTCCAGCATATTTTACCCATCGCTGAAATAGCGTCGATGCTCACAAGAGTTATTAGTCCTTAGTCATTTCCAACTTTCTAATCGCTAATAGCTAATCGCTCATTAGTAGGGATTGGTTGTTCTTTGAGAATGGCGCTATAGGCAGAAGCAAGATTTTGTGCGACGCAAGGCCAAGAGTATCGACGGCTTACCAAGCGCCTACCATTTTCACCCAATTGCGATCGCTGTTTTGGAGAGTTGAGGAGTGAAGCGATCGCACCTGCTAAAGGCTCGACTTCTCCTTTAATAACCAGTCCAGCTTTTTCTGCGGCAATTTCTGGCGAAATTTGCACATCTGGAGTCACAATTACTGGTAATCCCGCCGCCATTGCTTCTGCTACAGCAACTCCAAAATTTTCCGAAAACGATGGCAAGACAAACATATCTGAACCTTGCAGTAGCAAATCTTTATCTTCACCAGTGACAAAACCTGTCATCGATGTGCGAGAAGCTAAGCCAAGCGATGACACTAAATTTGTTAAGTGTGTAATATAATTTGACTCTCCTGAACCCGCTAATATTAGGTGAAAATCATCTTTTTGGGCGGCAAGTCTGCTTAGCGCGTACACCAGCAAATCTGGGCGCTTTTTATAATGAAGGCGAGACAGAAATAGCACCACTGGCGTAGTTGATGGTATGCCGTAAATTTGGCGTAGTTTTTGTTTAGCTTCAGGGGAAATAGTAGGTCTATCGACTCCTAAAGGTAGGGTAATTGTAGGAGTTTTAATTCCAAATTTACGGACATCCTCTGCTTCGCCAGCACAAGTACAATGGATTGCAGCGGCAGAATTCAAATTGTGTCGCTCAATTAAAAAGGTGTAAATTTGTTTTTTCAGCTGACTTTGTGCCAATGCCCAAGGAGCCATCTGGCCTATAGTACGGACTATGTAGGGAACGCCTTGCCATCTAGCGATCGCGCCAGCACAAGTAGAAGCATAGGAAAAAAGATAGTGAGTTTCTATGATGTCATAGTCGCGGATGTGTAACATGAGCCAGCGAGTGAGAGCCGCAGAAAAAATAAATTCTTTCATCGGTGGCGAAAACCGAGGCAAGAACCAAACAGGAACTTGCTCGTATTCAATCCGTTGATTTAAAGGTACATCTAACAGTGTTGAACCATTATCATTCGTGGTAGCAATTTCCGCGTCAATACCGCAGTCTCGTAAAGCTTTTACCAAATTTAAAACAACGTGACTTGGCCCTCCCAAAGATGGACTTACGGAGGGAATAACGTGTAAAACTTTCACAATTGCCTCTATCAGAATTGCTACCTACTGATACAGACTTTTGTTATGCCATCAGGACGAATGGTTTCGGAGGTGTTTATAAATTATGAAGCGAATATAACAATCCGAATTTAATTATCAAATTTGGACGTAGTGGGTGTACAGGAACATGTATGTGTTGGGACAATTCAGGAATTGCCCTAACTTATACTATTTGACTTTATGCCTGCAACAGCAAAAAATCTAACTTCAACATACAACTATTCTTAAGTTAACCGTATTAGGTATTACAGCGCTATATCACAGTTTAATTGTTCAAAAGCTCTTGCACCCGACTTGCCAATTTTTGCCGATATAAATCCCAAGTTAATTGCTCAGCTTTTCGACGAGCTGCTCGTCCCATCTCTGCTAATTCTTGCGGATGGCAGTAGCACCACTCTAGTTTTTCCTTAATAGCTTCTACATCACGAATTGGCACAATAAACCCTTCCACGCCATCTGTGACAATATCATAACCAGCCGTATTAGGTGTTGTAATAACGGGAATTCCACAAGCCATTGCCTCTAAAAGCACTAAACCAAATCCTTCAACTAAAGAAGGAAAAACCAGAACATTTGCCGAACTATAGTATTGATTCAATAAGGTATGAGGTACAGAGGAGACATACCGAAAAATATCAGTATATTGAGCTAACCAGCCAGCCGGAAACTCATTAATTCCTACTAATAATAATTCCGCTTCTCTAAGTCGCATTTTTTGCCAAGCTTGTAATAAGTAATGCACACCTTTACGCGGCCCTACCCGACCCACAAATAAAGCTCGAAAAAGTTTATCGCTTTTGGGTTGTGGATGAAAATAGTCAATAGGCGAACCGTAGGGAATAACGCTTATTTTTTCCGATTTCACGCCAATATCTAACAAAGATTTTTTGGTGATAGAAGATGCTACAAAAATATGGTCTGATAACTCGACTTCCTGCTGTTTGCGTTCGATTTTCCAAGCCGGTTCTTTAACTGCCTGTAACGCTGGTGCTAAATCGGGAAATCGTTCAGATTCTTCTACTTGAATATCGCGACTCATGCGATAAAAAATAATTGGTAAATCGTATAAACAGAGAACGCCTTGCTGTTTGGCTGCTTCAAAGGTGACAGCGGCTCCATCTTCATAGGCATAAACTGCATGAATATTGCTAAGATGATGCTTAGCAACGTGGCAATCTAATGAACAATAGACCCAATTAATAGGCCCCTGATTTCCTAAACCTAATCGATGGCTTAAACTCGTTTTTACTAGCGCCAACCGCATCGCTTCTTGCCAGGGATGGGTTCGCATTGGTATACCAGCGGGGGTAATCCATGTCCGTCGCCCTAATTCATGAGCAACACGATTTCTAATTTGTTTGGGTAATAGACTTAAGTAGCGTGATATAGAACCTTTTGGGTTATAGGCAATGGTAGTGATTACTTCGTGGAGTAAGTCGGCTTCCCATAAAGCGATCGCAGCATTGCGAGAAAATGGACTACTGGTAGGGTGAATCAGGGAAATACGTGGATGAGACATTTTCTTGCAATAGTTGTTGTTCTCGATGCCAATTTTCTACTTGCTCTAATCGAGGTAAGAGAAAAATAAAACTACTGAGAAACCAGTAGTAAATTGAGAAAGTATGATTAAAAACCAGTTGACCATTAATCTGAATTACTTGAATGATAAAAGCTGCAAGTGCTAAGTGGCGCAAAAATGCTCGTTTCAATTTCCAAAAGACCAGCCAAAGAGCGATAATAATACTAACTCTTAATCCATACCAAAGAAAAAAACCAACAGGCCCTAATTCCAATATTACTCTGCCCATTTCCGATTCATAATAAGTGGGAATAACTTCACCGGATGGCAAACCTAATGCTTTCTTGAGGGCTGGGGCTGCTTGGTGTGTTGCACCAGTGCCATATCCGTCAAGTTCTTTGTATTTAATAAACTCAAAAGGCTGTGTAAAACTGCCCACAATGCGGCCGGATACATCTTGGTTAGAAGTTGTACGCAGCCAAAAAGCATTGATTGCTGGACGAAACCAGATAGGAGCAACAATAGCAACAACAATAGCCAATGGTAACAACTGTCTAAGGAAGCGCACCGTACTTATAGGACGGGTAAATGCCAGGAAGAATAAATAACCAAACAAAAATAAAACTTCACCAATTATAAGACCGCGAGCGCCAGTCATAAATGAGTTAACGGTTAGCAAAAATATTTCTATAACAGATGCTAACTTCCACCATTTGTACTGGGATGATGCCAGTAAGGGTATTAGTAAACTGAAGCATACTAGCAGGTAGACTGAGTAGCCACTTATGTAGGAGAAAGTTCCTGTAACCCTGACAGAAGATGTCACCCCGAATGTGGCTGCTGATGTCACTTCACCAGGAGCATAAACATTAAGAGGACTGGAAGCAGGAGCGAAGAATTGGGCAATACCTAAGAGGCAAACTGGGACTAAAAATAAAAGATGCGATCGCAAAAACTTATATAGCTCTTCTTCTGACTGAAATAAGGTAGGAATTATCCACATTAAAGGAAGATAAAATAAATAGCCTCTCATTCCAAAAAATCCTACCAAAGGCGACCCTAAACTAGGATTAAAAGCCTGAAACAAGCACCAGGCGGCAACTAAAAATATTATGATAGTGATCGGGTCATTTTTAATCGGCAATCTTCTCGCAGAAACTGAGGAACCATAGTAGGAAAGATAAGCGCCTAAAAGAACAAAGTCTTTCAAAAAATAAATCATATCGCTAGCTTGGGGTAAAACCCATTTTCGCACTGCACCCTCAATAATTAAGAGCGCAAATAGAGCTTTAAGAGTGCGCCGCCAGCTGAGGGATGAAATATAAATTATGACTAAAATAGCTACCGCACCAATTAGCAGTTTCACTTTTTTGCTGCCTCAATAACCTGTAAATATGCCTTGGCAACTTCTGCTTTTTTATGGCGTAATAAATGTGATTCGGCGTTTCTCCTGCAAGTCGATAATTTATCAGGATTAGTCAACAAGTCGAATAGCGCTTTCGTCAGTGCTTTAACATCTCCATTAGGAAAAGTCACTCCACAAGAACCAATGGCATCTTTTAGTCCGCCTCCCTCTGAACCAACGATTGCACAACCACAGGCAATACCTTCTAGTGCAACTACGCCGAAAGGCTCATCCCACAGTGAAGGAATTACCATAATTTGATGTTCATTTAGTATCTGTACTAATTCTTCTCCAATTTTTGAACCTAGAAAAACGACTTGTTCTGCCAGTGCTAAATCGTTAGTTTTTTGTCGCAGCTTTGACTCCTCCACCCCAGAACCAATGATGGATAGCTGAGGCATCATTCCCTGATGTTTCAATTCTGCCAATGCTTCAAGCAGCATCTCTACACCTTTGTCTGAAACTAGCCGTCCCAGAAATACAAATTCTTTGGTTTTGGCAATTTCAGGAATTACGCGGAATAAATTATCGCGGTATGGATTGGGGATAATTGTGGAAGGATGTGGCAAATGTTCAGCTATAGATTTGCTAATTGAAATTGATGTAGAAAATTTTACCAATAATTCTTTTAAATTTGCCTTCCAACCAGAAAAGTTACCACCAATATTATGTGGTAATTTAATCCAGGTCTGGTGCCTAATTATCCAGGGTTTTCGGCATATCAGAAGCGGCCAAGCATCTTTCAAAATAATACCATTGTGGAAATATACATCGCACCATTTTACGAGTTGGAAAAGCTTGGCAGGGCTTGGTTGCCTAATCACATCAAATGGAAACTCTAAACCATCAGCATCAATATGGCTACCTGGAGTTTGAGTAACAACTTTAATTGCGTGTCCAAACCGGGTAAATTCATGTGCCAAGACTTCTATATCTGTTTCACTGCCCCCAATGCTCGGATAAAATAGGCGAGATGACATGAGAATTTTTACCATAATGCTTATCACTTTGCCGAAATATTGGGTGCTTAATATAGTTAATGCGTAGGTTGAGCTACGAGATTGGTTTATGAGCGATTGCTAGTAAGTTATCGCTGTAACGAATACCCTTAAGCAGTCCTCCAGAAACTGTTTGCCATTGCAGCTTGGGAAAGTTGGGAATACCACCAACATTAGTAAAAACAAACTTTGGTGGAGAAAAGTTAGCTTCATTTAGAATGCGCTGAATGTCCTTGCGTAGAAGTGCGGTGATATGTGCCGGGTAACAAGTATCGCTGAAGGCGACAAAATGCCCTCGCAATAGAAGCGCTATCAAAGAACGCCAGCTTTCGTTATTAGGCGTACTAAAAATAAGTGTTCCACCAGGACGGAGTAATCGAAACCATTCCCTTGCTACGGATCTAGGGTTTTCCAGATGCTCGATGACTTCAGCTGATACAATCACATCAAATGATTGATTGGGAAGATGAATTTTATCGTTCAGATCCCAAGTGATCCATCTAATAGAATTATCTATGTCAACTGGACGCTGCATGATGTCAATGCCAGTGATGGAACTAAATCGATTTAATGTTTGAAGATGCTTAGTTAGATTGCCTGTACCACCACCAAAATCCAGAAGATCACCTTTGAGATCGAGCTGCGCCAACACCTGCTCAAATGCTGTGTAGATTGGTTGACTACTTCTACCACCGCTGATATCTGAAGCAAATTGACGCTGGGCTTTGAGACTTTGATTAATGCTCAACAATTGTTTTCTCTAAGTGTGCGGCAAAAGTTTTTGCGTGTACCAACAAGTTATGGGCTTGATACCAAGTACGGGCATTGTCTGCGATCGCTTGCACCTCCACCCAATTTTTACAGTCTGTAGTCTCCTTATCCGGAACCCAGTAATGTTTTCCTGCTTCTATGCCATCAGTTGGCAGACTACATCGAGAACTGGCGGGAAGCACTCCATGAGCGCAGTAAGTAGCAAAAATGGTAGATTTCGCCAGGAAGTTAGGGTGGTAGTTAAAGAAACCTGCCAGAGAATTTAACAGGATGCTGCTGATTTCTGTAGCAGACATCTGTCCCATCTCAACTATCGGCACGCCATTAACGGAAGATAAAGTTAGGCCTGTTGATGGCCCAATATCAAAGATTTCTGTAATTTCTAGCAGCTGACAGGCTAGCTCTAGTTCTGCCAGAGATTCTCGATAAACCTGTAGCCTTTTAGCGCGTCCTCCAAACACCACTAGGCGTCGGTTACGTTCTAGTAAAGGTGGCACCTGTGCTGGCTCCCCTATGTTGGAAAATACGGGGAGGGTGGAGATTTGGGTTTGTTTGCCTTGACTCAATTGATATAGTATTTCGGCATAGTGTTGTTTGCTGGTGAGACAGCGATCGCTAACTCTTGCCAGACGCGCCGCCAAATTTTTCTGTAGCGGCGATAACCAAAAGGAACTGTTCCAAAATGCACCAGAAGCATAAACTTCATGGAACATTGTTACTAAATACGTGTTATTTCCCGTACTCTTCCAACGTTCCAAGCCTTCAACTAACCAAGATGGACAGCCTCGTTTTGCATAGCCATAACCCACATAATGTAGCAAAACTGTGGCTGTATCGTTGGACATTAAAGATAACAGCTCGCTAGCCGAATGCACCTTTATTTGGCTAACAGGAAATCCCTCAATTTGTGGGGAAACGATGATAGAGCGATCGCTTACAATAAAATGGGTTTTTATCCCGTAATCTTTACCCAGTTGCAAAGCTAAATTTAAAGCATAATCACCCACTCCATCAATTGCTGGAGGCAGGCGGGGAACGATACAGATAATTGGTGATGAGGTGTGCATTACCTAAAATTTAAAAAAAGAATCGGTACTATTAGCTAGTAATATCAGAGGAGCGTGATAGTAAACAAATCATGCCAGTGTGTAGTTTTTTTCGCCAGTTAAGAGGTAGCGAGCGAGTAAAGCTTTCGCAAGCATCAACCCAGGTACGCGGCACAAGCTTGAGTACAGTCCCTAATTTTAAATACCCATTGGTGAGAGTATTGGTAAAAAGTCGGGTTTCTACAACAGTTAACCCCGCTTTTTTAGCCAGTAATTCAACTTCATCGAGATGCAATAAAAAAATATGTCCATCTGCATTAGGCTGAAATTGTATTTCTTCAAACTCACTTGGATCGGGACAATCCGAAAACTTAGGTAAACGGTTCTGAAAATATTCACCATTAGGCGTACTCATAACAATGTATCCGCCCACTTTAACCAATTGAGCAATTCTATATAAAAAATCATCAGGATGGGCAACGTGTTCGATAATTTCTGTAATTAGAATTACATCGAAACACCCTTTAAAACCAAGAGAAAAAATGTCTCCAGGTGCATAATGAATTACGCCGCGTTCCCACTTAAGCTTGACATAATCAACTAACTCTTCACGTAAGTCATTCCAAGTAACTTCATAGCCGAGTTCTGCTAAAGACAATGTAAAATTTCCCTGTCCGGCTGCTACATCCAATACTTTCGCCCCCGGTCGGGCAATTTTTTGAACTAATTCCAAAGTATGTTGGCGGCGATTTGCGTAAGCATAAACATATCCGCGATAACTCATCTCGCCATAGATTTCCAGCAAATCATATGGATAGCTATATTTCCAACTCTCACGCCAACTATCTTGCGGTTGAACTTTTTTCATAAGCCTGTTGAATATCAAGTAAATTAACTTTAAAAAATAGCTAAAAAAATAACCGCTGGTAATTAGCGCTATACTTTAGATCATCAGGCCGGCTACCGATGGGCTTGGCAGGAACACCTGCAACAATTGTGAAAGGGGCAACATCTTTAGTTACTACTGCACCAGATGCTACAGCTGAGCCTTTACTTAAAGTAACTCCAGGTAAAACAATCGCTCGCGTCCCAATGAAGACATAATCTTCAATATTTACTGGACTATGGCGGCCTTTAAAATTACTACTTTGTAAATCATGATCTGCTGTCAGAATACATACCTCGGCCGAAATCGAAACATTGTCACCAATAGTGATACCGCCACGGTTATCCAATCGACATTTTTGATTGATTACGCTACTTTTACCCATTTTAAAGTTGCTTCTTGTATCAAACCAAGCATCCATAAAGATGAGACTATCTGAACCAATTTCAAATCCCAGACAAAACCGGTAAAAAAACAACCGGATAAAATGGAAGGGGATATGAGCTACAAATCGATTAGTAAAATACAGAAGGCCCTCAAATAAAACTCTCTTTAGCGCCCTAATAGAAAGGGTGAATATTTTCATAAACCAACCTTAACTTGCATAGCCAGTTCATACAGTTGATTGAGTACATCCAGATGTTTCTGCATTGAAAATTGGGTAGGCACCATTTCCCTTCCTTCCTCTCCCAAATGTTTTGCTAAAGACCAGTCGAGAGCTAAACATTCAATATTTTGTGCCAATCCAGAAATATCATTTGGTTTTACAAGTAAGGTATGTTGTTGTTGGGCGATATACTCAGGTATTCCTCCTACTCGACTGGCGATGATAGGTCTACCAGCTGCGGCAGCTTCTATACTGACTATTCCTGCTGGTTCGTGCCACACTGACGGAAAAATGAGCGCCCTTGCTGCCTGGAGTAATTTAAAGATTTCCGGTTCATTTGCCCATCCATGAAATGTGACTTTTTTAGTAAGTCCTAGACGCTCTGATAAAGCTTGTATTTCTGTTTTTTGATAGCCATCGCCAGCAATATCTAAGTGAACTGGGACGTTGACTTTTTGTATTGCTCGTAACAGCCAGTCGAGTCCTTTTTGTGGCACAATACGTCCCATAAAAAGGAAGTGTGGCACCTCTTCTTGAGGTGGGGGGAAGTATTCCGGAAGTTTGGGAGCAGGGTAATAAAGGACATGAATCAGGTTCTCGGCGTAACCTAAACGAACCATTTGATCTTTGAGAAACTGGCTGTTTGCGATCGCATGAATATCAGACAAAACGCGCATCTCGTCCCAGGTACTCTGAAAATCAGCGTACAACTTATGCGGTCTAGCACTTCCACAGCGATCCACCAGATGTCCCCAGAGACACCCTGTGAGGCTGTAGATGCGATCGCACGGCTGATTAGAGCGTTTTAGATACTTGCCACCACTGGGACAGTAAGGTTTATGTCCGTGAATGGTGCGGATGGTTGCAATACGCTCGTCTGGAAGTGTACTAATGTCAGTGTGCAAATGCAAAATATCCAGCCTCAGTGCCTTTGCCTGAGTAAATAAATCCCTGTCATCGCGCACAAATATCGGTAGTTCGGTTCCACTATTTGGCACACTGGTAATTGGCTGATTATCCAGAAAATAAACAGCGTCACCTGCTGCAATTTGGGCGGCACTTAGACGGCGGATATAGGACGCAACTCCGCCTGGTTCCCAAATGCCGTACATATAATGTCCTATCCGCATAGTATTATTTTCTAACAAATGGATTTAGACTATACAAAAAACTCTTGGTTTATCAATGAAAATCTGTGGAGCTTGAAGTAAGCTTATAAAGACTTGTTGTACAGCTCTAAATGCTTCTTGACTACTGTTGACCAAGTTAAGGCTT
Source organism: Funiculus sociatus GB2-C1 (assembly GCF_039962115.1). Lineage (NCBI taxonomy): Bacteria > Bacillati > Cyanobacteriota > Cyanophyceae > Coleofasciculales > Coleofasciculaceae > Funiculus > Funiculus sociatus. Next base: position 108,380 of record NZ_JAMPKJ010000006.1, read on the forward strand.
TTATCCACTCGTAGCAGCGATTTTGATACTCTAAATATTCGGATGGGGATAAGCTAATAATTTGACGAAGAGCAGTAGCGATCGCTTCCCCAGAATTCTGTTTCACTACAAATCCCGTACTACCATCATCAACAAATTCAGACATTGCGCCCGCATCGGTACAAATCGCAGGAGTGCCGCAAGCTTGAGATTCTAGCAACGTGAAACCCATTAATTCTGGAACAGGGGTATAGCCACCATAACAGTTAGTATGAACAGAAGGTAAAACGGTAGCGATCGCTATACGATATTCATGCAGTAACCTCCTATCATCTGCATCGTGAACGAATTCTACAGGTAAACCAACTGCCAATTTTTTCAAGTCTTCGTAAAATTCTTCGTTATAGACTCTTCCAAGAATTGTTAACTTGTAATCTGGAAGATTTAAGAGGCGGAAAGCTTCAAGTAAATAATTAATGCCTTTGTGGGGTAAAATCCGACCCACATACAAAATCTTTTTCTGTTTTTCTAAAGATATATCCGGATAAAATCGCTCTGTGTTCATGCCACCTTTAATTAGAACTCCTTTTTTTTGTAGTTCAGCAGGAAGAAAATTAAAGCCAAAGCGAGAGTAAGCGATCGCATTACAATAGCCTCGAAACACAGGCATTTTATGATTAATTACAAAATCCCCACCCCCACCGTAATCAGTCACAAAAACCCGCTTTCCTAGCCAAGATGCTGTCAAACATCCTAAATCGGAAATAAGTGTATTTATATGGTGGATGTGAACTACGTCAGCATCCCAAATTGAAGCAAGATATCGAAAAGTTAGGGGATTGACCTTGTTATCATGAATAAAATAGTTAACCGGGTAAATCTCAATTTTGAGATTGTCTTGACAATAAGATTGGCGTTTTGAAGAAAAACTTACCAGCGTAGTATCTACAACCTCTGCCATAAAAGAAGCTAATTCTGTTGTATAGCGTTCACCACCACCAATGATTGATGAGTCATCGAAGTAAGTAGGGGTAATGTGAACAACTTTCATAAATTAAAATTAAATCCTTTGCTAGCTTCTAATTCCAAATAAAGATACCAAGCTGGAAAAATCCAAGCCCATCTTTGCTCATAGGTATGGGGAAATTTATTAGCTAACCGACTGATAATGGCTCTATTAAATCTACCTCCTTGAAATTGAATATGGCGGCGCTTAATAGTATATTTCGCATCTGAGTAGTAGGACAACTTGTGTTCCTGACAAAAGTAATCAAACGAAAAATAACTTAAATGCCACTTATGGGTTGGATCTACAAATGAATTAGCACAAGAAAAATGAGGTGTTGTTATTTTTAAAATTCCATTCGGTTCTAATATTCGATAAAATTCCTCCAATGTTTTAGGAATATCTTGTAAATGTTCTATCACATCAAAGCACTCAATCTCCGAGAATATGGAGTCATCAAATGGATAGGGTAATTCATCTAAATCCCAAACTATATCTGGTTCTACTTCAGAAGATTTATCCAGTCTTATTACATCAGGTTCTGAGGATTTACGACCACACCCAACTGATAATATATTCATTGCTTCATCCTGAAAAACCTTATACAGAGAAACTACGTGCAATCTTCTTCAAACCTCGATCTACCAAGTTATTTACCCGTTTCATAACAAACCGATAGTGAGGGTAATTATACCTCTGTGCTACAAACTGACGCAGATGAGCGTGAATATTATCTACTCCATGAATTTGTGTCTCAGCAACATCAAAACTATCTTCCCAAAAAAGGTAAGAGATAGTTTCTGGGGGAGATAGTTTTTTAGCAAATGAATGGGGAAATGATAGCTGAAAATCTCCGTTTATCATGTGGTACTTCATAGTAAATTGCACGCAATTATCAGTAATATCAACTAACCATCTGTGATGTGAAAGTCCAACTATCCTGCTACTTTCTATTCCTCGACAAGATTCCACTAATCTTGACGGAACTTCTATATAGCCACGCTTCGATACTCTAATTAGCTCAGAGCAGACATATAGTGGATCTCTGATATCTTCCAGAGTGTGGGAACAGATAGAAAAGTCGAAAAAATTGTCTTTAAAGGGCCAAGGCTCTTTATCACAAATATCTCTTTGAACCCAAGTATCTCGATTAAAATATTCTTTTTCTCCTCCCTGGGCTTTGCCCATTCCATTTCTTGCGTAGAAACCTCTAGTTTCATAAGGTTCAGCATCAATTACCCAGTTTGCCCGGTTAAATGGGCAAGCCCAACCACCTACATCAAGAACAAGGTCATTAGGTTTTATGCGTGATAAAACTTCTTCTACATTTCCTAACATTTTAATTACTCTTTTGCTACAACCGACCAATGCAATAAGTTAATATAAGTAATCGCACCACTACATATTAACCCTGGAATCACTGATACCATTGCCAGCAATAAAACTCCATAAGTGGTAGATAAATCTAGAAAGTAAGCCATAACAGCCTCAATCAAGATAATACACGGAATATTAAGCCAGTAATATTGTAACCATCCTTTTGAAGTATTAATTGATAACATAATTGCTGAAAGACCATTTAGAACATTTATAACAACTATCAACAGCAATTCTTGTTTTAAGTGAGCATATTTTTGCCCTAATATAAACAATAGTTCTTTAGGAAAAAAGTTAGCAATTGCTATTAAACACGACCCAAAAATACAAAAAGATACTAGAACCTGCCAGTAGCGATCGCGAAACTTAATAACTGACTGACAACGAGAGAAGCTTGGCAAAATAATACTTTGCATAACCGCATAAATCAAGGAGAATATAACCCCTAACCGTCCTAAAGCTCCTACTTCAGCAATACTTTCCGTATCCCCAAAAATGCTGATCAACCAGATAGTAAGCTGTCCGTGAATGCAGAAGAATAAGGCATTGGGTGCTTGACTTTTGACGATTTGTAAAATTTCTAATTTGTCTATTTCATAAACGGGTGCTTTTATATCAATGCTATGAATAACCCAACGGCTCAAAAACAATTGCTGCAACCCCAAGGCAATTGATGCTGTCAAAATAGCTATAGCAGCATTCAAAAAAGTAAAGTAAGCAACAACTAAAATTGCTAGTCGAAAAATAGCAGAAATAAAATCTAACTTCTGAACATAATTAAGCTGTGAATGTAATCGCGGAACTACACCTAATATAACAGTACTCAACTGGAAATTTAGCCCTGCCAGGACAGTAATAGTAATTAAAATTGCATATAAAAGCGATGTTCCGTTATTGAATAATAGCCACAGCAGAAGAGGCGTAACTAAAGCGATCGCAATTGTTGCCAGCTTGCGTCTCAACCGCATTGCAGTGTTGATCAATTGACCAAAACGATACCGATCCTGCCAAACCTTTCCTCCAATTGCCAACAGACCACTGCTAATACCCATGTCAGCTAATAAATTCATTGTCCCTTGCATAGTATTAGCAATAGTGAAATAGGCATATTCCTGTTTATCCAGTGTGCGAACCAGAAGAATTCCACTAGCCATACCTATTGCTTGAATCACCAGTTGAATCGAGACAAACTTACTCAGAATATGGAGCCGATTGATTAGAACTGGTGGTAAAAAAGGCAAAGGCATCTAAAGGTTATTTAATATTTTTGTATCTATTTGTGCTTACAAATTATCAGACTATTTCACAATAAGCTTGAATTACAGGTTAAATTTAACGAAAGCAAAACTTAACCTATAACTATTCTAATTTTGTGTGAGACATTTGGCACTAGCCAAAACATTACTAGAAGATGGACAGGTTTGATGACCGCCAACTCTGACAATAAAATCATCAAAGTCTCTTTCTTGTTGAGCCTTTACTATGCCAGTATCGTCCCAACGGATGAGATTACCACCCTTAGCAAGACTGTCTATCCCACCATTAAACTCAGTTTGTTGCCTGGTGTTAGGATTTTCAGTATTTGTTGAGTAGATGATGCCTACAGGTTTGCCATTATAAAAAGATTCTAAGTAAAAAGCATATCTTGTATTTGCCTGAAACTTAAACTCAGCTAACGGTTGCGGAACTGCATCACCAGGAGTTCCTAAAAAATCATTTTGGTTGCTTACGCCTGTGTCGTCCTGAAAATCGGATGGACGGGAGATATCCTGTGGTTTATTCGAGGGTTTGGCTTCACTGATTAGGGGGGTTTTCTCACCTGTATCTAAATTAATAACGCCAAACGTTGACTGAAATGCTCCGTTTGATTCAACAAATTCAAATTCAATAATAGTGTCTAGGTCAAATTGAATGCCCTCATTACCAAAAGTTTCTAGGGCTTGGAGTGGGGTGGTAATGATGCTAAATAATCCTAGCGCGATCGCGCTGATTAAAACCGGTGAAATTAGCTGATTAATTTTCATGTTCCTCTCCAATTAATTACCAAATTTCCAAAGCTCCACTAGCTCTCAATCTTTCGGCTTCCAAACTGTCCAAACTGCTGATAAATCTCTTCGTTTCTTCTAACAAGCTATTTAGTTGCTGACACTCCGGAGTGTTACAATCTACTGGAGAAATCGCTGCTCCTCTGGCAAATCTTCGCGGCAACTTAGCAACTGCCTCCGCAGAAGCAACACAAGCAGCATACGCATCATCTAAATCTTTGGAAAGTCTTCTGGCAGTATTAATAATTTCAGGATCAAGCTTGCTACCTGAACCAAAGCGGGGCGCTGTATTATTCCAGATGTTAGTTCCCGTATTATCTGATTGGTTGGGAGGATTGGCGTTAACAGGAAAAGACTGAAGAAGCCAAAAAGTAAAAGACAAAAGATAGAGAAGGATATTTGAATATTTGATTTTTGAATGTTGCCCTTTAGTTATCCAAAAGTTCATAATATCACCACCTAAAACTTGAAAGAAAACCCAGTACCCAATACAAACCGCGTTCCATCTCCTGCGCCAGTAATGTCACGCAGTGCAGGGGTAATTACTAGAGGAATATTTTTGAATGGAACAATTGAAACTCCCACTCCCAAATCTTGTCCCGTCCATTCCGCAATCAAACTAACAGGACGAGCTACCCGCACTGCGACACTTCCAAAAACATTGATTCCACCTCTATCATCGTCAACAGCGCTTTCAGTGCGGAATTGTCCGTTTCCCACACCAGCTGTTACAGCGACTCGGCTAAAAGGCTGGTTGATATCGTCACGGGTTCGGAAAATTTTAGTGACAACGCCATAGACTGAGTTCTCAAAGTCGTTGTCATCGCCAATATTTAAAAATCCATTCCAGCCAGCAGCAATAGATAAATCTTCTGCTAACCGACGATGCACTTTGGTGTTAAATCCGCCACTACCAAAATCTCGATTGCTGCCAAAACTAGCGATCGCATACGATAACTCTACACCCACCGACTTCCGAGCGTCGCCTAAGCCGACTCCAAAACCTAGCCCTCCATCACTTACATCGGCGAATCGTGTCCGGGATTGATAGGTGGCGCTGATAAAACCAGTGTTATTATCTGCACCAAAACCTGTAGGAGTAACGATGGTAAGCGACGGCGAACCTCGATAAACATCGCCAAACTCAGCAGTTTTTTCTACCTCTCCAAGCTGCGACTGCAATCTGCGAATTTCCTCTAGAGAGGGTACATTTATGGTTGGGTTATCGGGCAATTGTGCCAGCTGATTTGTTGAATCGGGTGAAATTTCTTCGCCTTTACTAACTGACCATTCTGGCGCTACTTGCGGAGTTATCTGCAACGCCGCAGCTCGTCGTAATGAGGCGCTGGGAGCCCATTTATCCGCTTCCTCATATCTGTTACCAGTACCGACCCCCCCTGTATTTTGCTTTCTCAGTTCAGGCTGGGAACGAGGACTGGGAGGTGCGTCCTCCGCAGTGTCGAGAGAAATAATTTTTTTAGAGCGTAAAGCCTCCGCTTCGCTTTCAATTAAAGGAGATTCAGCTAAAGACTTTGTACCAGAGATGTTAGAGTCGTCAAGCTCTTCTGAAACCATAACAGTTTTTAGAAAGTCTTGACTTTTGACTCCTGACTCTAGCTGTTGTGCTACTAATTCTGGCGCTGCAATCGAGTCAGACGGATTTATTTCAACAGTCTTAACTGGAACAACAAAATTGTCGGTTTCTGGTTCCTTGATCGGCAGGTTGGAACTAGGATTGGCATTAGCTTCCTGGGTGAGTTCCCTAGCAGTCAAAGCCGCTAAGGTACAAATAGCAACAGTCGAGACGCGCATGAATGTAGCTGTGATGTGCTAGCTACTCATACTGATTTGAGTACGTCTATCAGGAAAATTTCTGTTTTGTCTGATAAATTTGCCAATTCTGCAAACTTTCAATACAAAATCTCGTTCTCAGACATATATCTGAGAACGAGCAAATCCTTATGGCTGATAGCTTTAAAGGTGCTACGCTTACAAAATCGCAGTTTTCAAACTTTGGCAAAACTGAGCGATCGCATCCAGTCCTTCTGCTGGAGTTCCTTCTGCTAACCGTTTCACAAAGGCACTACCCACAATTACTGCATCTGCTCCCCAATCTTTCACCTGACGGGCGTGTTTTGGTTCGGAGATGCCAAATCCGACACCAATGGGTTTATCAGTTGCAGCCCGCAGATGCTTGAGTAAATCTTGCGCCCGGAAGTCCATTTCTGAGCGTATTCCTGTCACTCCAGTTACGCTGACTAAGTAAATAAATCCCTGAGACTGATGCGCGATCGCTTTTATTCTTTCCTCAGAACTGGTGGGAGCTACCAACAAAATTACTTCAATTCCCAGACTAGCAGCAGTTTCAAGCAGCACCTCCGATTCCTCCAAAGGCAAATCGGGAACCACCAAACCCTTTACCCCAGCACGACTTACCTGCTTTAAGTAAGTTTCAATTCCCCGGTTGAGAATTGGGTTGTAGTAGTTAAAAAGAATAATCGGCGATCGTATCTGGTGACTAACACCCGACACCATCTCCAGCACCTGATCGAAACGAGTTCCCCGTTGCAAAGCTCTCGTAGCAGCTGCCTGAATCGTCGGCCCATCTGCCAACGGATCTGAGTAGGGAACACCCAGCTCAATCATATCCGCACCAGCGGCATCAAGGACTCGTAAAGCCGATTCCGTTGTCTCCAGATCCGGATCGCCAGCCGTGATAAACGGAATCAAAGCGCACTGGTGGCGATCGCGCAGAGACTCAAAACACTCTCGAATTGAAGTCATTTTTCAGTAGCCAATAGTCATTAGTCATTAGTCATTAGACTTATTGCAAAAGTCCTTTTCACCCTCCCCGCTTTTCAAGGAGGGAAAAATTTCTTGCTCCCTCCCCGCTTGTCGAGGAGGGGTTCAAAATATTCTTGCAAGAGGTCTATTGCCTTTTCAGTTTCTTATCTTGTTCAATTTCAGCTTGCAGTTTAGCCAATTCTTCCGGAGTCAACTCTTCCAGCCGCTTTTGTAACACTGCGTCCTCATAGTCCTTCAGCTGCTGGTTATAAGTCATGTTTTTCGTCCCGACTCGGAACAGGTAAGTCAGCAGCCAGCCGACCAACCCTCCCACCAGCAGCAGCTGACTCCAAATACCCGCCTCCAGGCTATCTAGCCCCGCCAACTGCAAAACCAAATACGCTAACCCACCAGCAACAAAGATGCCGATGCCAATCCCAATGATGTCAATTCGTCGCATTTTAAAGATATTTGCTTTCAGCTTTACAGCCTTCGCTGAGTATCAAAAGCTCTTATGTTAGCTCTACACCAGGCGACGCTTCGGCCGAAAATTCAAAAATGGGCTGAGCAGCAATAAACCAGGGAAGAAAAAGAAAACCATAAAATACATGAACCCGCGCTCAAACGAGCTGGCAACATACCACCGCTTTTGCAGGTAGGCATATAGGGCGAAGGGAACAACTATCAGGTAGGTTCCACTCAGAACTAGATACAATATCGCAACCAACATATTTTTTCTTGCAGTAGAAGAACCAGACAGTAGCAGTACCAGCGTCCGTGTGGGGACACCACAAACAGCCGCTTATATGCCCAACTAACTGTAAATATTTTACCCTTTGTTGGAAGCCGCTTAACCACCTTGTCAAAAAGATAGTTGCATTTATTAGCCATTTAGAGTGTAAGATATAAAATCGTACTAAATAAGAGATTACATCTCTCCCAACACGGGGGCATGGCGGAATGGCAGACGCTACGGACTTAGAAAACTGAGCCTTGATGAAGAAATTTGTCAAGTGACCGCTCTCAAATTCAGGGAAACCTAAATCTGGCAACAGATATGGCAATCCTGAGCCAAGCCAAATAATTTTAGATTTTAGATTGGGGATAAATCCAAAACCAATCCAAAATTCAAAATCATTTCGGAAGGTGCAGAGACTCGACGGGAGCTACCCTAACGTCAAGCCGAGGGTAAAGAGAGAGTCCAATTCTCAAAGCCTATTGGCAGTAGCGAAAGCTGCGAGAGAATGAAAATCCGTTGACCCGAAAAGGTCGTGAGGGTTCAAGTCCCTCTGCCCCCATTTCCAAATTTTTAAACCGCAACTTAAGCGTTTAGCAGATATTCTGGTAGGCGCTTGATGACACGCTTGAAGGGCGCAGTGTCATTAAGACCCCGCGCCAGCACGAGAGATCCCTGGATCTGCAAAATGGCATCTTCGGCTTTTTGCCGTGCTGTGTCCGAATTAAATCCCGCCTCAATTAAAACCTGCGCCAAGGTATCGATCCAAAGGTTAAGGGCGCATCCAATCTGGGTCTGAAAAAGTTTCTCTCGAAGCTTATCCCTATGCGCTAACTTGGATTAACCGGATTAAGCAACTACCAGGTTACGTTGGAATGCCCGGTTTGTAAGAGAGCTAGCAATGACATCTATATATCATTCCGGAGAACTGGCGATTCAACAACGTGCGGGTGTCCAAGAAGCAGCTAAAGCTTTGAGTCACAATATTAGTCAGATTGTTAAGCCAGCAGCTGTTGACTTTCTGCGTAGTCAACGACTAGCGATCGCCAGCACCGTCGATACAAGCGATCGCGTATGGGCATCCCTGTTGACTGGTGAACCTGGATTCATGCAGGTAGTGACAGGAACGGTGCGGATAGAAGCAGCACCAGTTAATAGCGATCCGCTCAACGAAAACTTGCGGGTGAGAGATGACATTGGTATCCTGGCGATCGATCTGGCAACTCGCAGGCGCTTAAGGTTAAACGGTAAAGCTCAAGTTCAGCCTGATGGCAGCATTTATGTACATCCTCAGCAGGTGTATTTCAACTGTCCCCAGTACATCCAAATACGGCACTTAGAGAGCGATTTCGTCCAACCAAGTCTGCCTAGTATTCAAGACAGACAGACTCTCAGCGAAGAACAGCAGCAAAAGATTGCCCAGGTAGACACCTTCTTTATTGCCAGCTTCCACCCGGAGGCTGGTGCTGACGCATCTCACCGTGGCGGAAACCCAGGTTTTGTCAAGGTGTTGAGTGCCAACAAGCTGGTGTTTCCTGATTATTCCGGTAATAATATGTTCCAAACTCTGGGTAATATTTCGCTGAATCCCAATACTGGCTTATTGTTCGTTGACTTTGAACGTGGCAGCACCTTACAACTAACCGGAAAAGCTAAGGTAGTATGGGACGCTGATCGCCTAGCAGAATTTACTGGTGCCTTGCGTGTAGTGGAATTTGAAATCGATCGGGTAATAGCGATCGCTGCTGCTACCCCTCTGCGCTGGCGATTTGGACAATACTCCCCCTTTAATCCCAGATGAACCGGAGAGTAGAAAACATTGCATCATCAGCGAGTGAAACTTTCCTTTCACTTCCTCTCTATCGCGGACATCGGTAGTTGAGAGCAGTATCACTCAACCCTTATACGGATGAGAATAGACTTACTAATTTGTTCCAATATATTGATGCTTTGAAGAACTGAGAAGTCCTTACAGTAGCACTTTACTTGCGCCTAAAAAGAGCTGAGGGCATTCCCTGCAACATTGGCATCATCCACGTAGAGTTCGCGGCTCGCCAAAGCCAACTAAATAAAATCTGAAAAACTTAATTTTTCCAGATTTTACAACTTATTTAGTAGCTTCTCCTTAGATTGACTCGTGTCTTCTCCCTCGTATAAACTCGGATCTATAAAAGTATCTTTATCTTTAGATTGACCCTCTGTTTTGGGGGATGATTGCTTACCCGCAACCGTGTTTTGCTTGGACTTTGACTCTGTTGCTCCCATGCGAATCTGAATTTGAGGGCCAGAACTGGCTAAGCGAATAATCATCCCGTCCACCACTGGTGCTTGGGTGATACGTTTTCCTTCTAAATAAGTGCCATTAGCACCTAAACTAACAACTTCCCATTCATCACCATGACGGCGTAGCTCGACATGGTGACGAGAAACAACGGCGCTATAGAGGATGACATTATTCTCAGTTGAGCGTCCGATCCGAATAACTGATTCGGAGGCAAAAGTCCAGTTTTGGACTGGAATAGATTGGAGAGGATGCAGCAGTGTCAGGGTAATCACCGATGTCACATAATTCTAAATATTTCCGCCTCTAGGCTTGGGAATTGTAACAGTCTGAACAGATGTAAGATCCTTCAATCAATAAATTGAGATTTATCTCTCAATTACTGGAGTCAGACTGCGAATTGGTACGACGTGAGCAGATGGAATAGACAAGCTTTTGACATCGTTCCACCAGTTTTTTCTGTCCTTAGTCTAGGATACCCACGGGCGTTACAATCGCATCGTACCATGACGGTGTTGAGTCCGTGTAACCTCTGAATTGATTCAGTAAGATTACCGCTCTCATACTTTTTAGGTTTAGGGGTGGAATTTACACAAACCTGATAGCGATGCTTATTTATTTCCTCAAGCCTATCACTTAAAAAAACTGTCTGCAATTGCCCTGACCCCTCACCCCAAAGGCTTGCACAGCGTCCGTTTTGGCGCTTTTATGAGCAATTTGAAGACAGCCTTAAGAAACTTGGAACAAGAATGTCACCTTGTCACCTTTGCCTAAGCTAATGCGATCGCCTGTTCTCAGACGGTGCCGATTACCACTAGGCAGGGGATTATGGTTAACATATGTGCCATTAGAACTGCCAACGTCTTCAATGTAGTAGGCATCACCCTCTACACGGATATCGGCATGAATCCGCGAAACAATTTCTGAATTCGGAAAACCCGAAACATCAATATCAGGCGGAATCTGGTCATTTGGCTTGCCTATGTGAATTACCGACAATTGCGAAGGCAATTCTATCATCGTATCTGTTTGGGTATGCAGCAGGCGGGCGCTCTGCTGCTGTAGCTGAGTTTGAGAGCTACCAGGCATTGCCGCCCCACTCGCCCCTGTGCTGCGAGAAGAAGGCTCCGATGAGGATTCAGCGCTGCTCCCTGAGGCTGGGGGTTCATTGACCACAGTAGCTGGAACTGGTACTGGATCTGGTATGTCTGGACTGGGGATAGATGGCGGAGTAACCTCTAAGGGATCGGGTGCTACCAACGGATCGGGGTTCATTAAGTCCGGTATGCTGGGCAGGGGGACTGGTGCTGCTGATGCTACCTCTAAAGGGTTACTGGGTTTGAGGTTAGTGCCACACTGACCGCAGAAGGTGGCATCGGTTTGAACAGGCGCGCCACAGTTGGGACACGCTGTAGTAGCGGGTAAGGGAGTGTAGCAAGCCTCACACGCTTGCGCTCCATCAGGATTTTGGTGATTACAATTGGGGCAGACAATCATAAAATCTCCTTGCGGACGGTATCCCTCCTGATTAGTGGAGTGGGAGGTCAGATTCAAATATATTCCGAATTGCGAGGGATTTTAACTTTTTAGCTCAAGACCAGCAGCTTCGTCCAAAAGCCACCAAAGTTCCCCTTGGGGCTGGATTAATCGGCTGGGATATTCCATGTCATCAGCAGTAGAGGCAAAAACTTGAGCTAAGGCGGGGCGTTTACTAGCACCAGCAACAACAAATACCACACAACGGGCATGATTAATCAGTGGCGCTGTAAAGGTGATGCGGGGCTGAGTGTCTTTGTCACCCACTGTTATCAGTTTTTCGCGTACTTGTAATGCTTCTGTGTGGGGAAACAAAGAAGCTGTATGTCCATCATCTCCCATCCCCAACAAAATCAGATCGAATGCCGGAAACTCTTTTGGTTGAACTTGAAAAAACTCCCGGAGGTGTTGAGAGTGTTTCTCGGCGGCGATTGCTGGGTCGGCTTCGTCGGTGGGTATGGGGTGGATATTGGTAGCTGGGATATTAACTTTGTCAAGCCAAGCGCTACGGGCCATGCGTTGATTGCTATCGGGATGATCAGGCGGTACGTAGCGTTCATCGCCCCAAAATACGTGAATTTTGTCCCAAGGAAGATTTTGCGAAGCGATCGCTTCATACAGAGGCTTGGGAGTGCTACCACCGGATAAAGCTATAGTACAAAGCGATCGCTCATTTATCGCCTTGTGAATTTGTTCTAGACATATTTCCAGCGATCGCTCTATCAGCGCCGTCCGCTCCGGTAAAACTTCAACAATTTTATTCATTTGGATGTTTATATTGGGTCACACCATACCGAAAATATTACTGTTTCTTGTCTAATTGCACCCATCGATACCTATATCATCATTGAGAGCTTGGAATTAGGAGCCATACTAGCCGTTACATCAAAAAATCCTTATTCTGGTTGATTGACATAAATAACTTTTACAGCAGGGAGAATATCTGAAATGGGAAGAATTTTTATTTCAGCAGGTCACGGTGCTGGAGAGCCGGGCGCGAGAGTTGCTGGCACTACAGAAGCCCAGGAGATGATTTTACTGCGCGACCTAATTTTACAAGAATTGCGATCGCGCAATTTTGAAGTTCTTTCTGTCCCCGACGACCAGACAATGGAGCAGACAATTTCTTGGATAAACGCCCGCGCTCGTAGCGGTGATGTAGCGCTTGAAATTCATGCCGATGCCATGTCCAACCCAGCGACTAGAGGCGCTAGCGTCTACTACATTGCCAACAACGACCAGCGCAAGAAAAATGCTGAACTGCTACTTTTGGCACTACTGCGCCGCGTTCCCCAATTGCCCAGTCGGGGAGTTAAACCAGACACAGCCACAGGCGTAGGTCGTTTAGAATTTTGCCGCAACATCACTATTCCCTCCCTGCTAATAGAAGTTGGGTTTCTCACCAACCCAGATGACCGCTTTTTAATTCAAAATCGTCGCCGCGACCTAGCACTAGGAATAGCAGACGGACTTGCCTCATGGAGCCGAGGTGATGGTGGCACCGTTCCTGGCACTGATCCTACCTATGCTCCCATAAATATCAACATTAACAACCAGTTGTACGGGGAAAAAGGCATCCTGATTAATAGCAACGCCTACATCCCAATTGACTTGGTAGACAGGCTCTCAATTGACTTGACAAATAACACCTCAGTCCGTCGCGTACCATATCGGGGTGTAGTCTATGTTAAAGCCGTCGAACTGCGGAGCTTTAATATTTCTGTGAGCTGGGATAGCGCCACCAGTACCCTGTTTTTGCGCTCCATTTTACCAATCTGCCCCGGTCAGTTTGACCGAATTATGGGACATGGTAATACATCTGAGGTACAGCTGATTATGTTCCTCAAAGCTAATAATGAGAACGCCCTCGCCCTGTTTCCCGACTTACCTAAACTCTACCGGGAAGAAGCAACCATCGAAGGCGTAAACTATGACATTGCCTTCTCGCAAATGTGTGTAGAAACAGGCTTTTTGCGCTTCGGTAGCGATATCAGACCTAGCCAAAACAACTTTGCAGGTTTGGGAGCTGTCGGCGGTGCTTCCGAAAGCGCATCGTTTCCCAGCGCCAGAATTGGTGTCAGAGCGCATATCCAACATTTAAAAGCTTATGCTAGTCTGGAGCCTTTGGTACAAGAACAGGTAGACCCCCGCTTTCGCTTTGTCACACGAGGGATTGCGCCTCTGATCCAGCAGCTAAGCGGACGTTGGGCAGCAGATCCACAGTACGGCGCTAGAATTGAGGCAACTCTCAGACGGCTTTATGAGTCAGCAGGCTTACTGTAAGATTTTAGATTTTGGATTAGCAATAAATCCAAAATCGTCAAGCTATTTTGAAAAAGCGAATAATTTCCCGAACGTGGTAGAGAAATTGGCTTTCTGCACCATTGCTTTACCCAAGGTTTTAGGTTAGAGGTGTTACTACAAGGTGTAGTTACAAAATTCCCTAATGTAAGGGTTAAGGGGTGCTTGTGGGAATTTAAGCCCTGTAGAGACGTTCTATCTTAACGCTACCACGATTATCGCTTTGGCTTTTTTCCTTTAACCGAACAGTATTGCGGCTATTCTTTGCACCCCTTAAAAACGGGGTCGCCGTAGGCGGGGGAGCAAAACCTTATCCGAGATGTATCGACAGCATTCCCTTGTAGCAGCAACGCCACCTCCAGACGAGCTACATCAAATTAAGCCGGATCTTTAGCATTTTCACACTGGACGATAGACGATAGAGGATAGACGATGGACTATAGACGACATTATTGTCTATAGTCCTGTGCCTAAATAGAACTGTAATCACCCTAACCTTGTCAGCCCTACAAATGAGACTGCGAACGAAGACACTACTCGTCATTGGCGCGACCCTCGTAGGTCTAGTTGGGGTTCTGTATGCCACCTCCTCGACCATCTTGTTGCGTAGCCTCACCAGAGCAGAGGAACACAATGCCCGCCAAGTGGTTAAGGGAACAATTAATATTTTTGCGGAAACCGGAAACGACTTAAGCGTTACTGCTGTTGATTGGGCTAAGTGGGATGACACTTACAACTTTATCGAAAACCCAAACCAAGCCTATATAGAATCAAATCTCATTCCAGAATCCCTCACCAACTTACGGGTTAACTTGGTGGTGTACATAGACAAAAACTCAAAAATTGTCTTTGGTACAGGTTTTGATTTAAAAAACCAGAAAAAAACCCCGATTCCAGCGCTGATTCGAGAACGCATTTCCCCCAAAGATCCGCTTTTACAACGTCCCCTATCTAATCGCAGTTTGGCGGGACTGCTGCTGCTTCCTGAAGGGGCAATGCTGATTAATTCGCAGCCTATTTTACCAACCAATGGCAAAGGAGCGAATCGCGGAGCCTTAATCTTTGGGCGCTATCTAGATGCTGCCGCTTTGGAAAAGATAAGTCGGATCAACCGTTTTCCCGTCACCATACACAGGCTAAATGATGCCAACATACCTGCCGACTTTCAAGCAGCGCAAAAAGCTTTGTTGCAGAAAGGACAGATTGCAGTCAACGCCACAAGCGATCGCACAGCCGGATACACCATACTAAAAGACATCTACGGCAAGCCGGCGCTGCTGTTGCGGGTGGATATCCCCAGAGAGATTTACCAGCAAGGCAAAATCCGCCTGCGCTATCTCATCGCATCCCTGCTAGTGGTGGGAGCGGTTTTTGGCGGCATAACCTTGCTGCTTCTGGAGCGATTAGTTTTGTCGCGGTTGGCTTCTTTGAACGCTGGGGTAAAGAAAATTGGCAACAGCAACGACCTTTCTATGCGCCTTGAAAGCCAGGGAAAAGATGAATTGTCCAGCTTGAGTGACAACATCAACTTGATGCTGGCAGCCTTAGAACATCAAGTGCGTCAGCGACAAGAAAGCGAAGAACGTCACCGCGCCGTGGTTGAGCAAGCCTCGGAAGGAATTTTTCTGGTTGATGTTGATACCAGACGCATTTTGGAAGCTAATACCGCCTTTGCTGAACTGGTGGGTTACACCTCCACGGCGTTGCTAGAACTGACAATTTATGATGTAATAGCCTCGCGTCGCGAAACCATTGACCAAAATATTCAGCGTATCCTGACAGAAAAACATCATGTCCTGGGAGAACGGCGCTACCAGCGGCAAGATGGAACTCTTGTGGATGTGGAAGTCTCTGCCAACCCGATTTCCTATGGTGGCAGAGAGGTGTTGTGTATCGTAGTTCGGGATATCACCCAGCGCAAACAAGCCGAAGCAGAAATTCGCCAGAAAGAGGCGACACTCCAAGAAAGCGAGACTCGGCTACGCAAACAGCAGACAGCGCTGTTGGATATGGCTAGGTGTCAGCCCATCTACGCCGGAGATTTGAGCGCTGCATGGCGGGAGATTACCGAGACAGCAACTAACACTCTAGACGTGGAACGTGCCAGTGTGTGGCTCTACAATTGGGGGCTCTCGACTGGCGACTGGGGAGAGAGGGAGAGTGGGAGCAGGGTAGAGGAAACAAACCAAAATCTAAAATTGGTTTGCGTTGACTTGTATGAATTGCGTAACCAGCAGCATACCAGTGGCGCAGAACTGGCAGATGTTGACTATCCAGGCTATTTTCAAGCGTTAGAAGCGGATCGCGTAATTGCAGCTGACGATGCTCACACCGATCCTCGAACTCAGGAGTTTTCCGTATCTTATCTCGCTCCTTTGGGGATTGCTTCTATGTTGGATGCGCCAATTCGGGTTGGGGGGCAAACAGTGGGGGTGCTTTGTCTGGAACACATCGGTACAGTTCGACACTGGGCGCTGGAGGAGCAGAATTTTGCTAGTTATTTGGCGTATATGGCTGCTTTGGCGATGGAAGCAAGCGACGCACGCCTTGCTGAAGCCGCACTCGCTACCAGTGAAGCTAAATTCCGCTCTCTGATTCTCAACAGTTCGGATTTAATCACTATTTTTGGAGCTGACGGCATTACCCGCTATCAAAGTCCTTCGGTTTTCAACATTTTGGGATACCAGAAAGAGGACTTAATCGGCATAAATACCTTGTTCATGGTTCACCCAAATGATATTTCTCGCGTTGCAGATACTTTCCAAAAATCTCTTGACAACCCTCATATTGTTTTTTCTTGTGAATATCGTTTTCCGCGAAAGGATGGCTCCTGGTGTTTTCTCGAATCAACTGGTAGCAATCTACTCGACGATCCATCAATAGCAGGTATGGTAGTTAACTCCCGCGATATCACCGAACGCAAGCAAGCTGAAGCAGCACTGCGCCAAGCCGAAGAGAGATATCGCAGCATCTTTGAAAACGCCGTTGAAGGCATTTTCCAAACCACTCTTGAAGGAAGCTATATCAGCGTGAATCCTGCATTAGCACGCATATATGGTTACTCTTCACCAGAAGAAATGATGGCGAAGATTACCAATGTTGAGCAGCAAGTTTACGTTGACCCTAACCGACGTGCGGAATTTATTGCTGCCATGCAGAAGGATAATTCCGTGTCTCGGTTTGAATCTCAAGTTTATCGTCAGGATGGTAGTATTATTTGGATTTCTGAAAGCGCACGCAACGTTAGAAATTCTCAAGGGCAAGTTTTGTATTATGAAGGCACTGTCCAAGATATTACTGAGCGCAAACTAGCAGAAGAAGCACTGCGCTATCAACAGGAACAATCTGAATTGCTGTTGCTCAATATTTTACCGAAGTTAATTGCTGAGCGGCTAAAAGGAGATGAAAGTACCATTGCTGACAGTTTTGCGGAAGTGACAGTTTTATTTGCTGATATTGTTGGTTTTACAGAACTTTCTGCTGATACAGCGCCAACTAAACTCGTAGAGTTGCTTAACGAGATATTTTCAGCTTTTGACCTACTAGCTGAAAAACACGGATTGGAGAAAATTAAAACTATCGGCGATGCCTATATGGTAGTAGGTGGTTTGCCAACACCCAGAGCCGATCACGCCGAAGCGATCGCGGCGATGGCGCTGGATATGCAGAATGCGATCGCTCACTTCAACCGCAAGAACGATAAAACTTTCAGCATCCGTATCGGCATCAACACAGGGCCAGTTGTTGCTGGTGTTATTGGTATCAAAAAGTTTATTTACGATCTGTGGGGCGACACGGTAAATACCGCTTCTCGCATGGAATCCCACGGAATACCCGGTGAAATACAAGTTACAGATGCTACATACGAATTATTAAAATATCAGTATCAGTTTCAGGAGCGGGGTGTTATTCAAGTAAAAGGCAAAGGCAACATGACAACTTATCTCCTGGTTGGGAAAAAAGTTAAAAACCACGTAGTTCTATAAGTGCGTCTGAAAAGCGATACATCTGGAGGGACATGGCATTGCCATGTCCCTACAACACAATAAAAAATTTTTTTCGTTAAAAATTTTTAACTGGGAATGCTATTAGCGAGGCGACCGCCTCACGTATCATCCAAGCTTTCCTGAGTCCTTGGGGGAGATAGCGCCTCTCTTGTGAGCGTTTCCAGTCTGAAACTCTTAACGAGAATCTCCCACTCTCCCCGGCTGCCCCTATGTCAGCTGTGTTACTATCTGGGAAAATCTTCTCTTATCTCGATCACTCATGGGCAAGGTTCTGGTGTTAAACGCCTCGTATGAACCGCTCAATATAACGAGCTGGCGACGCGCGGCAGTCTTGTTGATCAAAGGGAAAGCCGAACAAGTTGAACACAACGGCAAACTCGTATATACAGAGTTCCCATTACCAACGGTTATTCGACTGCGATACTATGTCCGAGTTCCTTACAAGGAAATTCCTCTGACCCGTCGAAATATCCTCCATCGTGATAATCACTCCTGTCAATACTGCTCTTACACGGGTGATGATTTAACCCTCGATCATGTGATTCCCCGTTCTCGCGGTGGTGGTGATAGCTGGGAAAACATTGTCACCGCTTGCGTCCGGTGCAATGTCAACAAAGGTAGCCGCACTCCCAAAGAAGCAAATATGATATTGCGACACCCTCCCCGAAAACCATACAGTAGCCTGCACTTTGAGGTTGCTAAACACCTCAAGAGTGGTACGCATCAGGAATGGCGAAAATATGTAATTGGTCTTTAAACCCCCTACACCAATCAATAGGTGCAGGGGGTTTTTTGTCAAAACTCAAAAGAAAGAACTAACTTGTATTTCTAAGCTGTTAAGTTTCTGTGTCAAGTCCGGAAAACGCGACCACAGAGGGAGTGCGGCTGGTCAATTTTTTTGTCAAGATCGATGAATAAGTCGGTCTGTCCAGCTCGGCATCCTATCACCACCGTCTGAAAACCTGGTTGGCTCAGAAAAAGCTCATTTTGAAGCATATGTACTCTTCTTGTTCATAGCCTGGATCAATTTTGGCCAACCCTCAAACATCTGGCAGTAAGTGTGAGGACAATTGCGGCAGCAACTGGAATATTAATCAGAAAATACTTTGACATTGCGTCATTTATATGCAATCAAATTTGCTCAAGCCTCTCAATGGTTCTTCAATAGCCGCTGGATCGATGTCTATAGACAATCAGCAAAATTTAGCGTCTGTTGTGGAAACTCAAGAAATGGAGCCAGCTGCCAAACAATCGAGCCATGCTTCGGGGAATTATTCTAGAAGAGTGTCGAACGAACCGCCGCCAGAACGTGTAGTCGAGTTGTTACGACAAACTTTAGAGCGTCACCGAGGCGATCGCCAGCTGGTGCTACTGCAAGATTTTCCCGATCCAGATGCTCTTTCTGGAGCTTGGGCGTATCAACTTATTGCTAAGCAGTACAATATCCAGTGCGAAATTGTCTATGCTGGTACTCTTAGCCATCAGGAAAATATTGCTCTGGTTAAACTTACGGGTTTACCTGCTAGACGCTGGGGTATCCAGAGCCTGAAGGAAAAAGATTTATCGGTGTATCAGGGATGCGTTTTGATTGATAATCAAGGCACTACTTGTCAATTACTGCCTCTGGTGCAACAGGCTGGCATCCCGATTATGGTTGTGATTGACCATCACAGTACCCAGAACGAACTCAACGCGGAATTTACAGATATTCGCCCTAGTACCAGAGCTACTGCCACGATTTTAACTCAGTATCTCCAGGCGGGTTTACTGAAGTTGGATAGCAGTGTCAGCGATCACGTTAAATGCGCTACGGCGTTGATGCACGGGTTAAGGTCGGATACTAACCGACTGATGCAGGCGCAGGAAGAGGATTTTCAGGCGGCGGGGTATCTGAGCCGATTTTATGATGCTCAATTGCTGAATGCAGTTTTGCAGGCTTATCGGTCTAAGCGGGTGATGGATGTGATCGAGCGATCGCTTACTAACCGCAGCGTCCAGAATAACTTCTCCATCGCTGGTGTCGGCTACCTCCGCTATGAAGACCGAGATGCCATCCCCCAAGCGGCAGATTTTCTAGTAACAGAAGAAAACGTCCACACTGCTGTCGTTTACGGGATTGTCCACGACGAAGACGAAGAACTCGAAGTCGTCATCGGTTCTCTGAGAACCAGCAAACTTACCCTCGACCCTGACGAATTTATCAAAGAAGCCTTTGGGCAAGACAGTCAGGGACGCTTCTTTGGTGGTGGTAGACTTTCAGCAGGCGGCTTTGAAATCCCCATGGGATTTTTGGGCGGCTTTAATGAAAATTCCGAGTACGCCAAGATAAAATGGGAAGTTTTTGATAGCCAAATCAAGCAAAAACTCCTCCGCTTGGTCAACCCCAAAGATAACCTACTTCATGGAGAGTAAAGGTTGGGGAGTGGGCAATAGGATTACCAATGACCACGAAACTATACTTAATTCGTCACGGAATCGCAGCCGATCCATCTGAGTATGAAAGCGATCGCGATCGCCCCTTGACAGCCGTTGGGCAGCAAAAAACTGGTAAAGTAGCAAAACGGCTGCAAGAGTTGGATCTGCATTTTGACCTGATTCTCACGAGTCCCCTAGTCAGGGCGCGTCAAACTGCCAAAATTCTCTACCACACTAATCTGAGTTCCCATCTCGAAGAATCAAACCAGCTTGCTCCCGGTGGAAATATCCATACTTGGATCAACTGGTTAGAAGCATGGCAAAACTCAGGCGGTTCCCAGTTAGCGCTAGTTGGTCATCAACCAGACTTGGGAAATTGGGCAGAAATCTTGGTTTGGGGTAATGTCAAAACAACAATCATCCTGAAAAAAGCAGGAATTATCGGGTTAAACTTGCCATCTAGCGGTTCGCCCATAGGTAATAGCGAACTATTTTGGCTGACAGCACCCAAGCTGTTACTGTAATGCCGATAAAATAATTCTGGTAAAAAGGGCGACCGATACATCCATTTTTGGTAAGTTACCCTGAAAATGTTTCACTCACCCAACTGGTAGTAACATGACTGTCTGCGAGTATAAACCAGGTCTAGAAGGCATTCCGGCTGCCCAATCCAGCATCAGCTACGTTGATGGTAAAGAGGGGATACTGGAATACAGAGGCATTCGTATCGAAGACCTCGCAGAAAAAAGTACGTTTTTGGAAACGTCGTATTTATTAATTTGGGGTGAACTCCCGACAAAGGAAGAACTCGAAGCCTTTGAAAGTGAAATTCGTTACCACAGGCGGATTAAATATCGCATCCGGGACATGATGAAATGCTTCCCCGAAACCGGACACCCGATGGATGCGCTACAAGCCTCAGCAGCGGCTCTAGGACTGTTTTACTCCCGTCGCGCCTTGGATAACCCAGCTTACATTCGCCAAGCCGTGGTGCGCCTTTTAGCAAAGATTCCGACAATGGTGGCGGCGTTCCAGCTGATGCGGAAAGGTAACGACCCGGTGCGTCCTCGCGACGATCTCGACTATGCTGGCAATTTCCTATATATGCTAAACGAGCGGGAACCCGATCCGCTGGCGGCTAGGATTTTCGATGTCTGTCTGACGCTCCATGCAGAGCATACGATGAATGCTTCCACCTTTTCAGCTAGGGTAACGGCTTCGACTCTGACTGACCCCTACGCAGTAGTAGCCTCAGCTGTGGGAACTTTAGCAGGCCCTCTGCATGGTGGAGCGAATGAAGAAGTCATCACCATGTTAGAAGAAATTGGCTCGGTGGAAAATGTCCGCCCTTGGCTGGATAATTTGCCGCCCAAGTCTAAAATTATGGGCTTTGGTCATCGCGTCTACAAGGTGAAAGATCCGCGAGCAACAATTCTGCAAAGTTTAGCAGAGCAGTTGTTTGAGAAGTTTGGACACGATAAATACTATGACATTGCCGTGGAGTTGGAAAAGGCAGTCGAGGAAAAATTAGGCCCAAAAGGAATTTATCCAAACGTAGATTTTTACTCTGGTTTGGTTTATCGGAAAATGGCAATTCCCACAGATTTGTTTACTCCGGTGTTTGCGATCGCTCGCGTAGCTGGTTGGCTTGCTCACTGGAAAGAACAGCTCGGAGAAAACCGCATCTTCCGTCCTACCCAAATGTACACTGGCGATCGCGGAGCTGCCTATATCCCCATCGACCAGCGCTAGATACAAGTTAAAACAAAAAATTATTTCTCATGTAGAGACGTTTGGAAACATCTCTACATTTTTTTTGATGGGTGCCACAATTATTAATAAGAAAACAAAAATTTAATTCAGGGAAACTCTTCCAGGTATAGCTTTGTAGCTTCTTTCAAATTGGAAATAGCTTCTTCAATCGTTTCCCCTTAGTCCAACAAAGCGATCGCGCTTTTTTATAGACTAGACCAGATGAGCGATCGCGCTTTACAAAAAAGGGGGGAAGAGAAAGCGATCGCTCTTTCGATAGATGAAATCTAATGGACTTTGAGTATAAGTGTGGTTCCGCCCTTCAATCTCTCGTATTTTCTGTCGCCTTCGTTATGTAACGGAGAATCAAGTCAAAATCTTGGCGAATTTCTGCGAGTTGTTTTACCCAGGTGTTTGAAGATGCGATCGCGCTCTCTTCCTGCTGACGAGCTGCTGCAATTTGCTTCTCAATCTCTCCATAAACCTGTACTTCAACTTTCCGTAGTTCTTCTTCTACCTGACCTTCGAGGTCTTTAGCAATGGCGATAAACTGACTGGTGATTTCGCGGCGTGCTTCAGCCAGTTTCTTATCTAATTCTTCTTCCTTTTTTACTGCACGCATATCCATTGCCACTGAAACTATACCCAGAATTGGCCCTACAACCATAGCTACATTAGCTATATCTTTAGCAATGTTGACTGCTTGCCAGGGTTTAAAGTCAAATCCTATAAGTTTCCCAATAGCATAAACACCATGATGAAGATTGCTCCCCGCTGCATTGGAGGCGTGTAGAAAGCCTTGTCCAGATACCGTTGATACTCTCCCTGCTGCTAAATCGGTTAGTTTACTTCCTACTGTCTTGCCAATCTTTTCGAGCTGCTTAACTTGATTCATTAGTCGCTCGAAGTCAGCATCGGACTCCACATTTCGAGTAGATACTTTTTGGTTGACCTCTAAACGTGCGACAAAGGCTTGAGTTAAGTCACCCTGGAGTACCTCTTTGACTTCTTCTCTGAGAGACTCGACTGCTACCTTTACAACCTCTTCCAGTTCTGTTCCCACTTTCTCATAATGTCCTTTGACATTATTTTCCGCCTGGTCGGATAGAGCTTTGATGTCCTCTTTGCCCCCTACAGCAGTAGCAAGGACTGTTCCCTCTTTGGCAACTGCTGATGACAGACGTAGTGCTATGCTTCTAACCTTGGTTCGCAGGCGATCGCGCTCTCTTCGTACTGTACGAGATAAACGTGCAAGCACTTCCAAGAAAGCTGAGTCTTCGCTAGAGTTGCGAGTAAAACTCAACTGAGCTTCATCAACACAACTTAGCGCGATTCGGACTGGTGTATCGTAGCGGGTAAGTGCTGCACGGCGTTCTACAAAATTATTCAGTGCATCAATATAAGTTTGGAATCGGCTGACTTCAAGTAAAAACTCGTCGTCTTCATCCACACCTTCACAGTAGTCTTTAGCATCTATGTAACAGATGGGAAATTCATCGAGATTGTAAGGCTTAAGTGCCTCGGCAAGACTTTTACGATAGTTGGTAATCTTTTGCTCTTCTTCTCCTGCTTCATCAGACATTTTGTTGATGACCAGCATCATTTTCCAGCGATAGCCCTTTTCATAGGCTAATTTCTTGAAATTTTCTGCTGTTAATGAGTCAAACAGCATATAAGTGAGGCAGAAAACCAGTAAGTCTGATTTGTTGATAGCCTCATAAGTAATTTCATCATGATCCTTGCGGTCTGTAAAAAGCCCAGGTGTATCTATCAGCTTGATGCCGTTCCAGTCATAACTGGCTGTTTTGTCAGTAGCAATATCGGCATCGATATGAATATCCCGTCGTCCAGTGAGGGCAGAGATAATGGTAGATTTACCTGCGCTGTACTGCCCCACAAAGGCTACTCCGAGAATTCCCTGCTCCCGATACTCTTTTAATTCCTCACGCAGCTTTTTACGGATAGCTGTTAGTTCTTCATTGTTTCCCTGAGCCAGCAAACTATCGAACCTTACACAGGCATTCTTGAATTTAGCTCCAACAGCAGCGGCATTGAAGTTTTGGTTACTCTGAGTCATGGTTAATTTACTCCTATGTTTCAAGATTTGACAGGTAGGATGGAAACGTCCTCTTGGAGGACTTGTTTAATATCGTCTAAGGATTTTCGTAGCTTAAATTCGGACTTAGTTTGGATACTCATGCTTCGTCCAAAATCACGTTTTACTTTGGAGATAATTCTGTTGATACCCTCATCAGTCAGAGGTTCATGTTGTTCGCAACACCAGTCAATGATTCGCTTGGCATAAGCACGATTAAGATAATTAGTCGTCCCCGATAACTTATTTTTGGCGGTTTCAAGCTGTGTGGCGATCGCATCTAACCCCTTAATCAACTCTTCAAAGTAAGTATCGATGTTGGCTAGAACTTCATCGCAAGACTTTTTGAAGTTCTCCTCAACCTTCTGGAGAGTATCTTTCTTCTGACTACTGAGTTGATTGGACAACGAATCGGAGATTTTTGTTACAGCCTCGCGTCGCTTTTGATCTTGAGATTTAAAGAAATCTGAAAATAGACCAGCAAGAAAACCTACCCCTATGAATAACCATCCGATAGGAGCTAAGGGAGTGAAAAAGAGGAGACTACCAACTAACCCTAAAATACTTCCTCCAATTTTCATGGCATGACGCATAAAAATATCTGAATCTTGCTCAGTAAAATTGAAACTACCGCCACCCAGTTGTGCAATGAGTTGCAATTCCTTCCCAACTTCTTCCAGTGCTTCTGTGACTTCCTTGTTGAATGTTTTACTGACATCCTTATAGACTGTATCAATACGCTCCTCAAACTTTATGTCCTTAAGTTTTTTGTTCCAACCGCGCTTCATGCCTTCTTCATTAGAGTTCCACTGGTCTTCTGCAAAATAAGAGATGGCATTGAAAGCATCTTCAAAGACTGCTTCTATCTGATGATGCAAAGATTCTAGAGAGTCTTTTTCTGCTTTTTCGATGTTTTTTCGGATAGTCTCACGCTTGTTTTTTAGCGTATTTGCCAACTTTTGATAAACTTGGGCTTGTTGTGTCACCCATTTGTCAGGATTCTCAATTGCGCCTACTGTAGAACCGAGCAGAGTTTGCGATCGCCTAATCACCCCATGCTCAACCAAAGACACGCGAATTGAGTCCAGAAAATCTTGCATCCTGCTGGCTTTGAACAGCTTGTCTTTACACTCTTTGTGTTCTGGTTCGCGGGAAAGCTGCGCCGCAAGAAGCAAGACAGGAACGATGTCGAAGTAGTCGTTAGCATAATGTTGTTTGGCGTAGCGATGAATGCGCTCGATGTGTCCGCCAAGACCGCTTTTACCGTCCATAACGAACAGTTTATCAGGTTCCTTTAAGAAATGCTCCAAACGTCGAGAGTCGCGCAGGTTATTTTTGACATTAAGTAAAACAATTAGTGGCTTGGCTTTTTCCTTTAACAGTTTCAAAAACTTAAACTCTGTTTCTTGGATACTATCATTTGTTACCACATAACAGATAACATCAGACTCTTCAATAACGCTTTGGGCAATTTCTTCATCAGTCTTGCCACCAGGAGCGCCAATTCCCGGAGTATCAATAATGCGGATATTCTTCCACTCATATACCCGATTAAAACGAGTAGTGCGCTGTTTGCCTACACCAATAGCATCCCAACCTTCACCAGTAACAATGGCGTGGAGAGTGCTTTTGCCAGCCTTGGTTTTACCCATGAAGGCGATGCTGAAATGATTGAGAGCGCGTTGCTTTGCCGCTAGTGATTCACGTACACTTTCAATCTCTTTGATAATTTCAATTGTGAGAGCTTTTTTCGTTATTTCAAGTTGCTTTGCTACCTCCGTTGCAGTTTTCGCTTGACCCTTACTTGTCTTGCTCTGGATTGCTTGTAGTTGGTCATGGATGCCTTTCCCCAAGTGATTAAGTGCTAACCCAGATGCTTTAAGAGCAACTTCTGCAAACTTGTAATCTTCATGAGCAATCGCCGCACACTGCCGAATAGCATCATCATATTCAGGCCCCGCTAAAAGGATTTCCCTTTGCAATTTTTCAAGTTGTACTCCGATATTTTCCGGGGCGATTTCTGCCAACTTGCTCACCAATGAGCGTGACAAAATGGACTCTGCCCCTTTTAGTAAACGCGCACCGACAGACAGTTCTGGTTTATCGTTGTCATGGCTGATAGAGTGGTTAGCAGTAAAGCCTTGTGCTTCTTCTATAAGCCGTTGTATTGTCTTTGCAGACCAGTTCCAAATCTGCCCTACCTGCTCAATCATCTCGCGCTCTAACGGTGAAAAGAAACCGTCAATGTACGCCAGCGCCAGGATTTGCCGCATTGCTTCATTTTGTTTACTAGGCGACACTCTACGAGCTACATCCTCGATAGCAAGCAGGTGTTCGTCTTGGGCGAGGATTTTCTCCATTTCTTCGATGGTGCGTTGTCCCATCCTGCTCTGGCTTGCAAGTTCGTGCAGAGCTTTCGCCTCTTTACTATGAATCTGTTGATCGGCACACACCATGTGTGTCACCAGCAAAAATGAGTAGTCTATTTCCTGGTCAGCTGTTGTGTTTGGGGCAGACATCTATCTCTCCGGGGGTGTTGTACATAAAACAGAGTTTGAGCCAGGGCTGTTAAATTTCTTTATGGCTGTTCCTAGCGATGCTGTTCAGCGATGCCTTTGGGTTGTAGTTGGCGGTTAATTAGGGATGCGATCGCTTTAGCATCTCCAAGCTTTGCGAGTTTTAGAAGATTTGGCTGAGTCATAACGAATAGAGGTGAGGAGCGATAAAAAACTAGCTTCTATTTAAGGATTCCCAGCGCTAATCGATAAATCGCTATTTCTCAGAAGTTTTTGCGTGTTAGCGTGGTAGCTATCGCTCTGATTCACTATCACCCAGTAAAGTAAGCAAAGAATCTCAACCCACGCTTACCATTGGATTACGATAATATTTGCAAATATCTGGCAGAACAGTACCCAGCCGAGTTCGTGCGCTGGCTACTCTCAGATGAAGCTACCGAAATTCAGGTACTCAAAACTGAACTTAGCACCGAACCGATTCGCGCCGATTCTCTCACACTGTTGCAAACTGCCAACCAAATCCTGCACATAGAATTTCAAACCCTGCCAGCATCAGAGCCACCACTACCATTTAGAATGCTCGACTATTGGGTGCGACTGTATCGACAGTATCGCTGTCCCATTGAGCAAGTCGTGATTTTTTTAAAGTCCACTACCTCAGAAGCTGTCTTTACTGAGCAGTTTGCGGCAACAAACACCAGGCATAGCTACCGAGTCATCCGCCTGTGGGAGGAAGACCCGGCTCCACTTTTGGCAAACACTGCCTTGTTGCCATTGGCTACGCTAGCTAGAAGCAACACTCCCAACGCCTTATTAGAGCAGGTCGCAGCCCAGATCGATATGATCGAAGAACCAGAGCAACGGGGGAATCTCGCGGCTTGTGTCGAGGTGCTGGCTGGTTTGCGGTTTGAAGAAAGTTTAATTCGCCAACTTTTGAGGGAGGAAATTATGCAGGAATCAGTAACGTATCAAGCCATCATCCAAAAGGGAGTGCAACAAGGCCTGCAACAAGGAAAGCAAGAAGGAAAACAAGAGGAGGCGCGATCGCTTGTCCTGCGTCTGCTAACCCGTCGATTTGGTGCTGTTGACCAAGAACTGCAAGAGCAAATTGGGACATTATCCGTCGCGCAGTTAGAGGAGTTGGGCGAGGCGCTGTTAGATTTTCAGACTGTAACGGATTTAGTTGTTTGGTTGGATGAGCATTGCTCATAGCGCCCTAGAGCATCAAGAGCAAGCGATCGCACTTTACACATCCATCTGAATGCGATCGCTGGCTGCTCACATACAATCTCTTAACCAAATTGATAAGTAGAATTTCTCATGCGCCGCGCTGGGCTGGATACTCTGCAACGATATACTAAACACTGGGGTCGTAAAAAAATCTTCACAATAGAAAAGATAGACAGATTCGACACCCGGTGTCTCGAATCAGCTCAGTAATTACTTAGCGATGGCTTTCATGAACCCAGGCATTGACCTACAAGGAACTTTTATCCAATCCCTCAAGGATTTGGGCATCCCATCTGGTGCTGCCAAAGCGATTTGGATGCCGCTACCGATGTTTTTGATGATCATTGGTGCCACGGTCGGCGTTTTGGTAGTTGTATGGCTGGAGCGGAAAATTTCTGCTGCCGCTCAGCAGCGTATTGGCCCAGAATTCGCCGGCCCGTTGGGCGTTTTACAACCAGTAGCCGATGGTCTGAAGCTGGTTTTTAAAGAAGATATTGTACCAGCCAAGACTGACCGCTTGCTATTCACCCTGGGGCCGATTATCGTCGTTATTCCAGTGTTTTTGTCCTATTTAATTGTGCCATTCGGACAAAACCTGGTAATTGCTAACATAAGCGTAGGGGTCTTTTTGTGGATTGCGCTTTCCAGCATTGCCCCGATTGGCTTGCTGATGTCTGGCTATTCGTCAAACAACAAGTATTCGCTGCTAGGTGGCTTGAGAGCAGCAGCGCAGTCGATTAGTTACGAAATTCCGCTGGCGCTGTCCGTATTAGCGATCGCTATGATGTCTAACAGTCTTAGCACCATCGACATCGTAGAACAGCAATCTGGCTACGGAATTTTCAGCTGGAACATCTGGCGACAACCCGTAGGATTCATCATCTTTTGGATTGCAGCCTTAGCAGAATGCGAAAGACTTCCCTTTGACTTGCCAGAAGCAGAAGAAGAATTGGTTGCAGGTTATCAAACCGAATACTCAGGAATGAAATTCGGTTTATTTTACATTGGTTCCTACGTCAACCTCGTTCTGTCTGCCCTACTGGTAGCAATTTTGTATCTGGGCGGCTGGGAATTCCCTATTCCCATTGAGATGTTAGGCAGCTGGCTGGGATTCAATGAAGCGAGTCCCATGTTGCAGGTAATTGATGCCTCGCTGGGAATCACAATGACTCTGCTGAAAGCTTACTTCCTCATCTTCATTGCCGTTCTACTTCGGTGGACTTTACCTCGCGTTCGCATTGACCAATTGCTTAATTTGGGTTGGAAATTCCTGCTGCCAGTATCGCTGGTAAACCTACTATTAACGGCAGCGCTAAAACTCGCATTTCCTGGTGCTTTTGGTGGCTAGTCCGATTTTAAATTTTAGATTTTAGATTTTGGATTAGTTGTGATATCCAAAATCATCGGAGACCCAGAAACTCCTTCGCCCCCGCAAAATCCAAAATTATCGGAAGACCAAAAACTCCCACCTCCGCAAAATCCAAAATTGGAGAGAGAGAGACACGAACAATGTTGAAGTTCCTCAAACAAGTTGGCGATTACGCTAAAGAAACTGTCCAAGCGGCTCGGTATATTGGTCAAGGATTGTCCGTGACTTTCGACCATATGCAGCGCCGTCCAATTACTGTGCAGTATCCCTACGAAAAACTCATTCCCTCCGAGCGTTTCCGGGGTAGAATTCACTTTGAATTTGATAAGTGTATTTCCTGCGAAGTCTGCGTGCGGGTTTGCCCGATAAATCTGCCAGTGGTGGATTGGGAATTTAACAAGGAAAGCAAAAAGAAACAGCTCAAACACTACAGCATCGACTTCGGAGTTTGTATCTTTTGCGGTAACTGCGTAGAATTCTGTCCGACTAATTGCTTGTCGATGACTGAAGATTACGAGCTTTCTACCTACGACCGTCACGAATTGAACTATGACAACGTGGCACTCGGTCGTCTACCGTATAAAGTCACGCAAGACCCGATGGTGACACCGCTGCGCGAACTAGCCTACCTGCCGAAGGGTGTCATGGAGCCGCACGACCTACCGCCTGGTTCGGTTCGCGCTGGTCAGCGTCCAGAGGAAATTCTGGAACAGATGGAAAAATAAAAGTCAGTGGCTAATTGCTCATGACTAATGGCTAATGGTTTTTATCAATTAGCCATTAGCCACTAGCAATTAGCAATTAGCAAAGGACAAAAAGCAGTGAATCTAGCAGAAGGCGTTCAGATTGTTTCGTTTGGCTTGCTGTCGGTGATGATGATTGGGGCAGCATTAGGAGTAGTGTTGTTTTCTAGTATTGTCTACTCAGCATTTTTGTTGGGCGGAGTATTTATCAGCATTGCTGGTTTATACCTTCTCCTGAATGCAGATTTTGTATCAGCGGCGCAGATTCTCATCTATGTTGGAGCTGTTAACGTTTTGATTTTGTTCGCCATCATGTTGGTGAACAAGCGGGAAGATTTTACACCCATTCGCAATCGTTGGATTCGTCAAGGTTCAACCGGATTGGTATGTGTCGGTTTGTTTGCGCTTCTGGGAACGATGGTGGTAAGAACTCCTTGGGCTTTATCCAGCTTACCCCATTCTGTTGAAAGTACCATTGTGCAGCTGGGTGAGCATTTTTTCAGCGACTTTTTGCTGCCATTTGAGTTAGTTTCTGTACTGTTGTTGATGGCAATGGTGGGCGCAATTATTTTGGCGCGTCGCGAATATATTCCAGAAGAAATAGTCTCCGAACTAGCTCAAACAAAAGCTTTAACTTTGCAAGAACGTCCCCGCGAACTTTTGACGGTAGGCACTGAAAGCACAAAACTCCCCGTAGATACCAATACATAGAACCAAAGAAAACTCATGCAACTGCAACTTCAGTATTTTCTAATATTAGCCGCTGCCCTTTTCTGCATCGGCATTTATGGCTTGATTACCAGCCGCAACGCAGTGCGGGTGCTGATGTCGATTGAATTGATGCTGAATGCAGTAAACCTGAATTTAATGGGGTTTTCTAATTATCTAGATCCCCAGGAAATAAAAGGTCAGGTTTTTACTGTTTTTGTGATTACAATTGCGGCGGCTGAAGCTGCTGTTGGTTTGGCAATTGTGCTTTCAATTTACCGCAACCGCGAAACGGTGGACATGGAGCAGTTTAATTTGCTCAAGTGGTAAATTATTAGTTATTAGTCATTAGTTATTAGACTAATGGCTAATAGCTTAAATTAAATTGATATAACAATCCTATTTCATTTGTATAGCAATCCTATTTAAGTTGTTAACGAGTATTCGCCCAGGTGTAGGAACACGGTACTGCCGTGTCCTTACAGGGTTTCACGAATCATTTAGGATTGCTATAGCAGGATGCCTGTCGTCGTGACACCTGCGTTACCTACAAACAAAAAAATCGCAACTCGTTGAGGACGGCGATATAAAATGACATATTTCTAGAAAAAGTTGGCATCATTAAGGAATGCGCTACTCGCTTCCGGCGTATGTGGGAAAGCGCTACTCGCTGCCCTTGAGTGATGGTAAAGCGATCGCTATTAAAGCATCTTTGCAGGAGAATACTTATGGGGATGACCCTCACCGAAAAAATCTTAGCCCGTGCTTCCGGTCGGTCTGTTGTTGAACCGGGAGACAATATCTGGGTAAACGTTGATTTGTTAATGACTCATGACGTTTGCGGCCCCGGTACAATTGGCGTATTCAAGCGCGAATTTGGCGCAGATGCCAAAGTCTGGGACAAAGAAAAGATTGTTTTGATTCCAGACCATTACATTTTTACTGCCGACGAACGCGCTAACCGCAACGTTGATATTCTGCGCGACTTTGCCAAAGAGCAAGACATTAAATATTTCTACGACATCACCGACCGAGCCGACTTTAAAGCCAATCCTGATTACAAAGGTGTTTGCCACATTGCCTTGGCACAAGAAGGTCACACCCGTCCTGGGGAAGTCCTGTTTGGTACCGATTCCCACACCTGTAACGCGGGCGCTTTTGGTCAGTTTGCCACTGGCATCGGCAACACGGATGCTGGTTTCATCATGGGAACTGGCAAGCTGCTGATTAAAGTCCCAGCGACGATGCGCTTTGTCTTTGAGGGAGAGATGCCGAATTACCTATTGGCAAAAGACCTGATCTTGCAAATCATTGGAGATATTGGGGTTGCTGGAGCCACTTATCGGGCGCTGGAATTTTCCGGTGGTACTATCAACGGTCTGTCGATGGAAGACCGGATGACGCTGTGTAATATGGCGATTGAGGCAGGTGGCAAAAATGGCACGGTCGCCCCGGATGAGACGACGTTTGAGTACGTCCGCGCCCGGACTAATAAGCCTTTTGAGCCAGTTTATACGGATGCTGATGCTCGTTTCTACTCGGATCGGCATTATGATGTCTCTAAGTTAGAGCCGGTTGTCGCGAAGCCCCATTCTCCAGATAATCGTGCCTTGGCGCGGGAATGCCGGGATGTCAAGATTGACCGAGTTTATATCGGTTCCTGCACTGGCGGCAAAACCTCAGATTTTATGTACGCTGCCCGCATTCTTAAGGGACAGCAGGTGAAGGTTCCTACTTATTTAGTACCGGCAACGCAGAAAGTCTACGAAGACTTGTTCACCCAGAAGTACGAAGGGCAAACTCTCTCTGAGATTTTCTTGGCGGCTGGTTGCATTGAGCCTGCGGCACCTTCCTGCGCGGCTTGTTTGGGTGGCCCCAAGGATACTTTCGGGCGTGTGAATGAGCCGGAAATTTGCGTTTCTACAACTAACCGCAATTTCCCCGGACGAATGGGGAATAAAGAGGCGGGGATTTATTTAGCTTCGCCTTATACTGCTGCGGCTTCGGCGTTGACTGGATATGTGACTGACCCCCGCGATTTTATGTAAAGCAGTAGGAGAAGGGTGGGTATTGCTCACCCTTATTGCTTTTTGATGAGCTGACAGAACCTCACCCCCAGTCCTCTCTCCGTCCACGGCGAGGGGAAATAATGAATGGCTCGACCTTAGCATCAAAATTATCTGAGTCAACTCCATACTAATTGGTGATAGCGATCGCGCTTTCGATGGCACGCAGAAAGCGATCGCTCCAACACACTCGCTATACTCGTAGTCTACGGAATTCAGCAGATGCAAGTATTATGGTGGATTGGTTATTGGTCTGGGGAGTTAATACTGTCGCAGGATTTGTGTTTACAGAGGTTTTGGCTCCCTTAGCCAAAGGAGCTTTAGAGGATTACGTCAAAGATTTTTTCAAAGACAGCATCAAGGATTTTACGGGATTATTCCAGAAAGACACCCTGCAAACAGTAGTTGGTAAAGCTCTGAAGGAATTTTTGCAATTAGTGCAGCAGGAATTAGAAGATGCTGAACTTTCTGAAGAACAACTGAAAGCTTACATCACACCATTTAATCAATTTATTAATAATAAATCTGTTAAAGAGATATTAGGAAGTGCTTTTCAATATGACTGTCAAGCTATAAATATTAAGAAATTATCTATAATTTGGTATCAGCTAGACTTGTTATCTTTGCCAGAGGGATTTGATTGGGAACAAGTTAGCAAGCGTTATCTTAAAAAAGTTAAAGCTATCATCCGCGAATCAGACGAGTTACGCACTATCTTTGACTCAAAAAATATAGAAGCTATTCAACAAAATACTAAAGAACTGGCTGGAATTTCCCCGGAATTTGATTTAAACCGATATCAGGAAGGGCTGCGAGAGCGATACGGCAATCTTAATTTAGATAGTTTGGATACGACTGTTTACGACTATCGAGAAAAACTCAAGGTATGGCAAATTTTTATAGCACAAGATGTGCGAGAATGCCAGGAATATTTACCCCAAGTTTACGAGATTCCTAAAGAGCATCAAAAACGACTGAGGGAGAGTAACCAACTCGAAGCAGACGTTAACCCCCAGGAGTGGGAACGATACAAAGAAGTTTATTATCAACAGCCTATTCGCTCAGTTTTAGATATTGTTAATGACTCTCAAACTTATCCCTATATTGTAATTTTGGGCGATCCGGGTTCGGGGAAGTCTACGCTGTTGCAATACATTGCTTTGAATTGGGCAAGAACGCCTCTCAATACTGTGATTGAACAGCCGATTCCGTTGCTGATTGAATTGCGGACTTATATTCGCAATCGCGACTCTGGAGAGTGCAAAGATTTTCTGGAATTCTTTCACAAAGGCTGTGGAATTGTCTGTCGCCTCAATCAGCATCAACTCCACGAACGGCTAAAAGCTGGCAAGATTTCGGTGATGTTTGATGGGTTGGATGAGGTGTTCGATCCGGCGAAACGGGATGAGGTAATTACTGATATCCATCGCTTCACGAATGAATATCCGAAAGCACGGGTAATTGTTACCTCTCGCATTATTGGCTACAAACCGCAACGTCTGCGAGATGCTCAGTTTCGTCACTTCATGCTGCAAGATTTAGAGTCAGAGAAAATCGAGGATTTTCTCTATCGATGGCATGAATTAACGTTCACCGATGAGGCGGATAAAATTAGAAATCGGGAGCGACTGCAAAGAGCAATTGAGACTTCTTTAGCAATTGGAGAACTGGCGGGAAATCCTCTGTTACTGACGATGATGGCAATTTTAAACCTCAATCAAGAATTGCCAAGAGATAGACCAGAACTCTACAACCAAGCCTCGCGGTTACTGCTGCATCAATGGGATATCGAGCAAAAATTGTTAGAAAATCCGAGGATAGATTCGGTAACGATTGACTATAAAGATAAGCAGGCGATGTTGCGTCAGGTAGCCTACCGTATGCAAGCTAGTGAAAAAGGTTTAGCTGGCAACTTGATTAGTGCAGATGATTTAGAAAAGATTTTGACTGATTATCTGAAAACTATAGAAGTTGAGCAAGCGAGAACGGTTGCTAGGTTACTGATTGAGCAACTGCGACATCGTAACTTTATTTTGTGTTTCTTGGGTGCAGATTACTATGCTTTTGTGCATCGGACATTTTTGGAATACTTCTGTGCTAGTGAGTTTGTCTGGCAATTTGAGAAGGAACAAACGATTTCCCTGGAATATTTAAAGACGGAAGTTTTCGGGAAGCACTGGCAGGATGAGTCTTGGCATGAAGTTCTGCGGCTGATTGCGGGAATGATTGAGCCAAAATTTGCAGGCGGAATTTTAGATTATCTGATAGTACAAAAGGGCGAAAACGAAAAGTTTATCAATCTATTTTTAGCAGCCGAGTGCCTTTCAGAAGTGAGGAATCGCTCGTTGATTGCAGCAACAACTGACCAACTCCTCAATCAGCTGAAGGGCTTAACTCAGTATGACCTACCTTACGATTACAAGCCCTATGGAGAGGAGGCAGCCTTAGTTAGGAAAATTCGCACTCAAGCCGTTTCATCTGTCGCCACAACTTGGAAAGATCGCCCGGATACCTTAGCTTGGCTCAAACAACGGGCGCAAGCGGATGGCAATTGGGCTGTGCGGCAAACGGCGGTGCAAGAATTAGCCCGTGGATGGAAAGATCACCCGGATACCTTAGCTTGGCTCAAACAACGGGTGCAAGCGGATGACGATCCGCACGTGCGACAAATGGCGGTGGAAGAATTAGCCCGTGGTTGGAAAGATCACCCGGATACCTTACCCATCCTCAAACAACGGGTGCAAGCGGATGACGATCCGCACGTGCGATATGTGGCGGTGGAAGAATTAACCCGTGGTTGGAAAGATCACCCGGATACCTTACTCATCCTCAAACAACGGGCGCAAGGAGATGACGATTCGCCTGTGCGACTTATGGCGGTGGAAGAATTAGCCCGTGGTTGGAAAGATCACCCGGATACCTTACCCATCCTCAAAGAACGGGCGCAAGGGGATGACAATTGGGCTGTGCGAAAAGCGGTGGTGCAAGAATTAGCCCGTGGTTGGAAAGATCACCCGGATACCTTACCTATCCTCAAACAACGGGCGCAAGGGGATGACAATTGGGCTGTGCGAAAAGCGGTAGTGCAAGAATTAGCCCGTGGTTGGAAAAATCACCCGGATACCTTACCTATCCTCAAACAACAGGCGCAAGCAGATGGCAGTGAGTATGTGCGATGTGCGGCGGTGCAAGAATTAGCCCGTGGTTGGAAAGATGAACCTGGGATGTTTGAATTTTTGCGCGATCGCGCTGTCAATGACCCCTTTGAGCGTAAGGAAGACTGGGAAGACAACCCTGGGCAATTAGCACTTGCGATAATCATCAAAGATTATCCTCAGCATCCCCAGACTCTACCGCTGTTGCGCGATCGCTCTTTTAATGACCCAGATGAGAAAGTGCGCGAGTTCGCCATTGAGAAACTAAAAGAATTAGATAAGTAAAATTAGAGAAAAATGGAGATAAACTCATGACTGCTGTAAAGACAACCAAAGTCTATGACGAAATTATTGACTTCATTGCTACTGGAACTACTCCTCAAAGTGTCATCAATTTTCGACTATCTGAAGCAGCGCAAGAACGTTTAGAAGACTTAGTTTATAAACACAAATCAGGAGAACTAACGCCAGATGAAAAGCGGGAATTAGACCATTTCCTGACGCTAGAACATATAATGAGGCTGGCAAAAGCACGGGCTAATAAGTATATTAAAGCTGAATAAGTATTAAAAATGGCTCGTAATTACATTAATGCAGAACTTCGGCGTTTAGTTGTCAATCGTGCTGATTACCTTTGCGAATATTGTTTTATTCCAGATGAAGACGGCTTAAGCTTTCAAATTGACCATATCATTAGCTTGAAACACGGCGGATCAACAACAGAAGATAATCTGACCTATTCTTGTGTTTTCTGTAATCTCAATAAAGGAACCGAGCTAGGTTCTATTGTTTGGCAGACTGGGGAACTTGTGCGGTTTTTCAACCCACGTCGAGACTTTTGGGGAGAGCATTTTCGACTAGATGACAATGCGATTCAACCGCTGACAGATATTGGTGAAGTAACTGCACGAATTCTAGATTTTAACAACGATGAGCGCATTCTAGAGCGACAAGAATTGATAGCAGTTGGCAGGTATCCGTCTGCATCTGCCCTAAGACGGATTAATAAGTAGATTTACTGAATTTAAAATAGTGCGACTTGAGCGATCGCATCCGTTTCTCTGCGTATTACTAGCGCGATCGCTTCACAGTAACTTTATAATTGGGCGGAATAATACCGAGGTTTGTAAATATTTAGTAAAGATGTACTCGAAACGGTGGCAGCTTTACTTAAAGATTTCCTAAAGTTAAGTTGAGTGTATACGTATATTTGCGTAATAACCTCGGTTTCGTCCAGAAGACGAGTATTGTACTAAAGTAACGGAACACCTATGAATTTGCGGGCTATATCAAAAGAAGCAGACAAAAGTAAGTATTTACTCTTAAGCGTTCTCAGTCTGTCTGTCGTTGCAGGTATCTCTTCTTTTGTCAGTTTTACATTAATTTCCCAGCGGAATTCCCGGCCAGATTTCGTGCAGCAAGCTTCCTCTAAGGAGAGTGGCACGAATAAGAGTTCTTCACGAAAGAAGAACAAAGCTAAAAAAAATACAAATAAGTCGCAACTCTTTACAATGGAGCCAAGTTTTACAACTACTCCCCAGCCTACGACTTTGGCACCTGCGTCAATAGCTAGACCTACCAGCACTTTACCGACTAAGTATCCCTCGGCACCTGGTACAACAACGAATTATGGAGGGATGATAACCACACCCTCGACTACCTTACCAAGCGCCTTACCAAGCGCCCCTGGTACGACGATAGTGGGACGATAGGTACACTGAACATAAAAACCAGTCCTAGCGGTTATTAGATGGGCTATGGGGCTGAGTGCTACCATTTCTTGTAGGGCTTTCAATTTGCCAGAGATGATAATTACGCGATCGCTATCTCAACTGAACATCAAACGATCGCCCCTAAACTTTACGCCGCTGCTACTGCCCAAACTGTTGTTTAGCTTGCTGATAAACTTCCGCTGTTATTAATTTTTGCCCGGCTTCTTGGGCAAATTTTTCAATTTTTTTCCTAGCAGCGGGACGGACAAAAAAGGGAATTTCTTTCAGCTTGGCTTCAGCTTCGGGTGTCCACTCTACCGCATTAGGTTGGTTTGCCACAGTTTTCTCCAAAAAAAATCCTTAAAACAGGAGTTTAACAGGTAAGCGATCGCTCTTTCCAGCCTCTCATCAAGAACGCGATCGCCTTTCCTCAACCCTAGCAACGAGTTACCACTTTTTGTAGGGCAAAAACTTGCCAGACATGATGACTTTTACGCGATCGCCTTTGGGATCTTCTTCCTTCTCCACATCCAAGGTAAAATCAATTGCGCTCATAATGCCATCACCAAACTTTTCGTGAATCACGCTTTTGATCGGCATTCCGTAAACCTGCATTATTTCATAAAATCGATAAATCAAAGGATCAGTAGGAACAACTGGCCCCAAGCCTTTTAGAGGGCTTTCTGTTAATTCTTTAGCATAAACTGGGTTAACATCTAATGCAGAAACCAGCTTATTCGCCTCTTCCTCAGAAGCACTAGCTTGACGGTAGATCACCGCTGCAATCCATACCTCGTCACGTCCCAATATTTTTTCTAAATCGCCAAAGCTTAGTTTCTTATTTTTTTTCGCATCTAAGAGTGTCTGAGTAATTTCTGGAACTTGCATTATCAACTCCTCACCCATTATTTATTTAAGCTAAACATGAAAAAGGCAAAAGTGATTTTCCTTTTGCCTTTTTCATTTTCTTTACCGATCTACTGAACCCATGATGATATCGATACTGCCCAAAATTGTCACGATATCAGCCACTTTCACACCCTTAATGATGTGAGGTAGGATTTGCACGTTAACAAAATCGGGAGTGCGAATCTTCCAACGCCATGGGAAAACGTTATCATCCCCAATCAAGAAAATTCCCAGTTCACCTTTGCCACACTCGACGCGGACATAGTGTTCGCCTTTAGGAATTTTGAAAGTAGGGGATATTTTCTTACCGATGTACTGGTAATCAAAATCGTTCCACTCAGATTTTGCCCCTTCTGCCATGCGCTTAGCTTCCAAGTTTTCGTAAGGGCCACCAGGAAGTCCCTTAAGGGCTTGGCGAAGAATCTTCACAGATTCGCGCATCTCCCGAATCCGCACTAAGTAACGGGCAAAACAATCCCCGGCAGTTTCCCACGGCACATCCCAGTCGAAATCGTCGTAGCATTCGTAGTGGTCAACTTTCCGTAAATCCCACTTCACCCCGGAAGCGCGCAGCATGGGGCCAGAAAGTCCCCAGTTAATCGCTTCTTCGCGGTTGATAGTGCCAACGCCCTCAACCCGACGGCGGAAAATGGGGTTGTCGGTAATCAAGCGTTCGTATTCGTCAACCTTGGGGTAAAAGTAGTCGCAGAAGTCTTGGCACTTGTCAACCCAGCCGTAAGGCAAATCAACAGCAACTCCTCCAATGCGGAAGTAGTTGTTGTTCACCATCCGATAACCTGAAGCGGCTTCCCACAGGTCATAAATCAACTCCCGTTCCCGGAAAATGTAAAAGAAGGGAGTCTGTGCGCCAACGTCAGCCATGAACGGGCCAAGCCACAGCAAGTGGTTGGCGATGCGGTTCAGTTCTAGCATGATGACGCGGATGTAGCTGGCGCGTTTGGGAACCGCAATATCAGCCAGCTTTTCTGGGGCGTTGACGGTGATAGCCTCGTTAAACATCCCTTCGGCGTAGTCCCAGCGACTAACGTAAGGAACGTACATGATGTTGGTGCGGTTTTCGGCAATTTTTTCCATGCCGCGATGCAGGTAGCCGATTACGGGTTCGCAATCTACGACATCCTCGCCGTCTAGGGTGACGATTAGTCGCATCACTCCGTGCATGGAGGGATGGTGCGGCCCCATGTTCAGCACCATCGGTTCAGTTCTAGTTTCTAACTTTGCCATATATCAGCAATTCC
Source organism: Funiculus sociatus GB2-C1 (assembly GCF_039962115.1). Taxonomy (NCBI): domain Bacteria; kingdom Bacillati; phylum Cyanobacteriota; class Cyanophyceae; order Coleofasciculales; family Coleofasciculaceae; genus Funiculus; species Funiculus sociatus. The sequence continues at coordinate 148,361 of NZ_JAMPKJ010000006.1, forward strand.
CTTGATGAAAATTTGGGCAGCCGCATCTCAATCACAAAACACGCCAAAATTGCCTCGGCGGGCATCTGTCGGTTTACTACTGAGTGTTTATTTTTGTTGCACTTACTTAATTATATGGAGCTTTGACCGCAGGATGCGCTTAAAGTTGAGCTGCTTTCAACCAAGGATAATTCGGGCAAAACCTTGTGGAAATTGCCTGGTTATTGGGAACTCTAATAAAAGAGTTGGATGAATTCTAATGAATCAAGAGCAGTTCGATGCGCTGGTTAAGCGTCTGGAGGGTTTTGCCCGCAAGCAACCAGCAAGCTACAAGTTCCGCGTCGGTCTTCTAGCTGCCTTGGGCTATGCCTATATTTTCTTGGTTTTGGCAGGGCTATTGGCAATCTTTGGATTAGTTTTACTGGCACTAATCTACAGCAGGCACGTTAGTAGCGCTCTGATCAAAGTCGGCATTGTGGTACTTGTTCCAGCGTTCATTGTTCTAAAATCCCTGTGGGTGCGGTTCCCGCCGCCAACTGGCTTAGAACTAACTCCGCAAGAGGTTCCCGACCTGTTTGCTTTAATTAACGAACTAACATCTGCCTTGCAAGCACCTCGATTTCACCGCATTTTGTTGACTGAGGAATTCAATGCAGGTGTCCGTCAAGTACCGCGTTTGGGGATATTTGGATGGCAGCAAAACTATCTGCTTATCGGGCTACCCTTGATGCAAGCCCTTTCGCCGGAGCAGTTTCGCGCTGTACTTGCTCACGAGTTCGGACATTTGTCAGGAAACCATAATCGCTTTAGTGCCTGGATTTATCGCGTCCAAGAAACTTATTATCAGATGTTGGAAAGGTTGCGGCACAGCGGACATGATGGTTCTTCCGTGCTTTTCGATCGCTTTTTAAACTGGTATGCTCCTTTTTTCAGCGCTTATTCGTTTGTTTTGAGACGAACAAATGAATACGAGGCGGATCGTTGTGCAGCAGAATTGGCTGGGGCGCAAAATCTAGCTGAGGCGCTGATTAATATAAAAGTCAAAGATATATTTTTGCAGAGTTCTTTTTGGCCAAGTATTTATAAGCAGGTAGAGCGTCAGGTAGAACCACCAATGGCAACTTTTACCTCGATGTTTAGTGCTTTGGGTACTGGTGTTAATTCTGAAGATGCGAGTACATGGATTGACCAAGTTCTAGCAGAAAAAACCAGTAATGTTGATACTCACCCGTGCCTATCGGATCGACTCTCTGCTTTAGGATATCTTCCTTTGGCAGGGCAGCAATTAGTGCTGCCAGCACCTGTTCAGTTGAGCGCGGCCCAGAAATTTCTAGGTAAGGCTTTGAGCCATTTGACAGCCCATTTTGATCGCGCTTGGAAGGAGGAAATGGCTACTCCTTGGCGGCAAAGATACGCTTATGCTCAGGAAGCGCAAAAAACTCTGCAAACTCTGGATGAAAAAGCCCGGAATGGGTCGTTAACTGCGGAGGAAGCCTGGAATCGTGCTTGCTGGACGGCAGAGTTTAAGGGCAATCAGGTAGCGATCGCGTTGTTTCAAGAAATACTCTCTACTGAACCAAATCATCCGGCGGCTAACTATGCCTTGGGACAGATATTATTAAAACAAAATGATGCTGAGGGCATCATTTACATCGAAAAAGCGATCGCAGGCGAGCCAGATAATATTATCCCAGGCTGCGAGTTAATTTACTATTTCCTGAAGCAACAAGGAGAAATAGAAAAAGCTAAGGTTTATCAGCAGCGTATCGAAAAACACTATGACCTAATTTCGCGGGCAAGGCAAGAGCGGTCTTTTGTCAGCGAAAAAGATGAATTTCAAATGCACAATCTGCCAGCTTCAACCCTTCAAGACTTGTGCCAGCATTTATCTAATTATCCTCAAGTGCAAGAAGCTTACTTGGTGCGGAAAGTAGTTCAATACTTTCCAGAAAAGCCGTTTTATATTCTAGGTGTGACGCTGCATCGAAATTGGTGGAAAGTGTATACTTCAGAACAGGACAATGATTTTTTTAGGAACCTGACATCAGAAATGGAGTTTCCCGGTTCTTTATATGTGCTTGTTCTCAACAATGTTACTAATGAGCAGGTAGGTTCCAACAAGAAACTAGGAAAAATATTCTCCAAAATAGAGGAAGCGTCTATTTATCGCAGTTAGATTTTGAGTAACAGATGTGAATGAATTGAATGTGACAAATCAAACAGAAGCACCGAAATTTTATCATGTTCCTGTTTTGAGTCGGGAGTTAATTGAGGGGTTGGCAATCCGTCCAGGGGGACACTATTTAGATGCAACTGTGGGGGGTGGTGGTCACAGTCGGTTAATTCTGGAAGCTGCGCCGGATACTCAAGTGACGGCTATTGACCAAGATCAGCAAGCGATCGCATCCGCCCAAACCCAACTCGCTCAGTATAGCGATCGCATCCACTTCTGGCATGGCAATTTTTCTGAGTATCAGCCAAATAATCTCACTTTTGATGGTATAATAGCCGACTTGGGTGTTAGCTCGGCTCAGTTCGATGTACCAGAGCGAGGCTTTAGTTTTCGCCACGAAGCCGAGTTAGATATGCGGATGAACAGGGAGCGATCGCTTACAGCCGCTGAGGCGATTAATCACTGGGAAGAATCGAAACTGGCAGATATCTTCTTTAAATATGGGGAAGAACGTCTATCTAGACGAATTGCCAGGGCAATTGTGGAAAAACGCCCGTTTCAGACGACAACGCAGTTAGCAGAAGCGATCGCTTACAGCGTTCCCAAAGCATACCGCTACGGCAGAATTCACCCAGCTACTCGCGTCTTTCAAGCTTTGCGAATTGTAGTTAACGATGAATTAACCGCACTGGAAACCTTGATAAATAAAGCACCCATTTGGTTAAAACCAGAAGGCAGAATTGGGATTATCAGTTTTCACAGTTTAGAAGACCGACTGGTGAAGCACGGGCTGCGGGGAACGTCAATCTTACGGGTGTTGACGAAAAAGCCGATTATACCCCAAGAAGATGAAATAGGAAATAATCCGCGATCGCGTTCAGCTAAGCTGCGAATAGCAGAACGAAAGGAGCCTTGATATATCGTAGGGCGTAATATCTGCGACAGAAACGCGGGTAGGGGTATGGCATTGCCCATTGGTGTCAACTTAAGCCCTAGCGAATGGAATTCGCGGCTACAAAAACGAAGTCCGGATGGTGCGCGGACTAACGCGCGCTGATCAAGTTTCTTTTAACCCGCGCAGGCGGGTTTTGTTTGTGTAGCTGCGGTTTCAACCGCCAAGCTAACGTTAAACTGACACCGATGGGCATCGCCATGCCCCTACAGGCAATTGATATGTTGTATTCTTTTTTAAGATTGGTATTATTAATTGCTAACTTTTAACTTATAACTTCTAACTCCACAGGAATTTGTCTTGGCAATTCCACCTGAAAAGTGGAGCCTTCCCCCAGCTGACTCTCTACCTTAATCTTTCCCTGCATCATCCGAACCAAGCGATCGCTAATCGCCAGCCCCAAACCAGTACCGCCCTTGTCGCGTGTTAGACTCTGATTGAGTTGGCGAAATTCTTGAAAAATCTGCTGTAAGTCGGACGGATCAATGCCAATCCCCGTGTCTTTAACAGCGATCGCTACTCGATTATCAGACAATTCCTGCGCCTCCAGCGAGATGCTACCAGAGTCGGTAAACTTAATCGCGTTGGAGATGAGATTAACTAAAACCTGCCTCAAACGGGCTTTGTCATTGACAACACAAGGGTTATCCAGACAACATTGAATATTCACTTCCAACTGCTTCTGCTCTGCCAAACACCGGAGTTCTTCAACAGTTTCCATCACCAGTGCGGCTACGTTAAATTCTGCTAAGTCAAGATCCAGCCGTCCAGCCTCCAGCTTAGAGAAATCTAGAATCTCCTCGATCATCTTCAGCAGGTGCTTACCACTATTAAAAATGCGCTCCACCATATTTGCTTGATTTGGGGGCAGCTGATGGTTACGCTGGCGCAGCAGCAGTTGAGAAAAGCCAATAATCGCGTTCATTGGAGTACGCAGTTCGTGGGACATCAACGCCAAAAACTGCGATTTCAACCGCGAAGCTTCTTGAAGTTGGAGATTTTGCAGATGATAGGTGCGAATTTTTTCTTCAGCTTCCTTGCGGGCAGTAATGTCGCGCATGATCCAGCGCAGAGAGACAACCTTGTCTTGGCGATCGCGGACACTGGCGACAGTCAGAGCAGCATGAAAGCATTTGTCATGACGCGGTTTCACAATCACCTCCCACTCACGCTCCGAGCCGACTTCGCGCAGCCGCAGAAGTTTGGTACGAAAAGCGCGTCGTTCTTCCTGAGAGATAAAGATGATTAACGGCTTGCCGATTAAATAATTGTGCGCGATACCGAGCAAATCAGCGGCGGCGCGATTGGCTTCCCGAATTGTCCCATCAGCATCAGTCACCAGGTAGCCATCTGGCGCGAACTCGAACAACTCCTGATAGCGCTGGCGTTCCGCTTCCACTATTTCCCGCGTCGATGCCAGTTCCTCATTTTGCTGGCGCAGTTCCTCTTCAGCGACGCGCAGTTCTTCCAAGGAGGTGCGGAGTTCTTCTAAGGAGTCCCCCAGCAGTTCTGGATACGCTATTACATGGGATTCCCCAGCTCGCTGATATAACGTACCAGCGTGGCTATACACCTTCTTAATTTGCTGGGTAAATTCGTCGGTGTTCATTTTGGGAACTACAGGTTGTTTTTAAAAGTAAAGGGTAAAAAAGGATTCTTGAATTTTGCTTGTCTTGCTGCGAGATTTGGGGAAATAAAGCTAATTTTTTTTGTTTTGGGCGTTTTTGGCTTTTCCCTTCCTACAGAGAGATGTCCTACAGAGAGATTAATTGTTGCGATCGCTTGTGCTTACGCGCTGGCGGAACATCACTAACCCAGAGGTATTGGTTTGAATAGGGTTTCTTTTAGATTAGGTGAATATACTATACGCCCCTACAGCTTTAAAGTAATCCACAATTTGGTGATTATTACAATAACCCAGCTTTATTAAGGCCTTTCTGGGATTTGGCTGGCCCTCGTCCCAATCCACGATCCTTATTCAAACCGGATTTTACTGTTTCTGGAAAGCAATGTCAGAAAAAATTCCTTTTCAGCCACCAGTCATTGAACGGGGTAGTAACAAAATTATGCTTTTCATGTTAAAGCCTTTTTGAGATTTTACACGACCAATGTGTTTTAAGTTTCTTGTTACTTTCTCAGAAAAGCCCTTGTTTATTAGGCATCTTGCCAAACTCAGCCGAAAACTTTACTTCTCGGCTTATAGCTTCAGCTATCTCACGATTCCTGGGTAAATGTTTCAAACTGTTAAAACGGGTTTAAGTTTTTAGCTTGAAATTTATTTCCAGGCTCATCAGTCCAAGAAGTTTATTTTTTTGTTAAGAATTTCGCCATTTGTTACTTTCCTATGTAATTGCGTGATTTGAAATTGGTATATCCTTATAGACATAAGATTTACAAACTTAGGATGTTTATCACTCCCCTATCAGGCTGAAACTAACTAGCTCTTAAGTTATATACAAGATTTCCCCTAAGAGGATGTCCCAGAAGTGTAAAAAGTTAGTTTGATCCCCCCCAGCCTCCGCGCTAACGCGCCGCTGCGCTAGAAAAAAGGGGGGAGAATCAAGTCTTAGTCCCTACCGTGTATACACAAGTCTTCTAGCGCTGTCCTATAACGTTTTGATCCCCCCTAGCCCCCCTTAAAAAGGGGGGAACCGGATTCAAAGTCCCCCTTTTTAAGGGGGATTTAGGGGGATCTCCAAGGATTTCGGTTCTGTACAGAAATCTGTATACACCGTAGCTTTTTAAGGGGGATCTCCACGGGTGTATCCCAGTTTTGCAAAAATACTAGGTGATTGGAAGTCTGTGGGCGATTTATTCAGACATCCTCTCAGAAGCTTCTAGCGCCTCTTGCTCCTCCATCACCAAAATCACTCCCTGAATTTCTCGTTGGGAGTTAACCAGTGGCGTGCAGGTAACTTTACACGCGATCGCCTTACCGCGCCGATTGATAGCATTTGCTATCACTTCTTCATAATCACTTTCCCCAGACAAACATCTGCGGATGGATTGTTTAAGTTGCTCTACAGGTAAGCCAATATCCAGATTTAGCAAGTGCTGTCCCTGAACTTCATCGACTCGCAGCCCCCACAAATCCTCCGCTTTGTAGTTCCAAATCTGGATGTACAAATCTTGATTCACCACCACAATACCGCCTCGCAGACTGGTAAAGATAGCTTCTAAAAAGGCGTTTACTTCGTTGAGTTCTTCGGTGCGGCGGCGCATTTCATCGTTGAGAGTTTGCAATTCTTCGTTAGTCGATTGCAATTCCTCATTCATTGTTTCTAATTCTTCATTAGAAGATTGCAGTTCTTCGTTAGTCGTTTCTAACTCTTCATTAGAAGATTGCAGTTCTTCGTTAGTCGTTTCTAACTCTTCATTTGTAGACTGGAGTTCTTCATAAGCCATCTCCAGTTCTTGGCTAGAGTGCTGCAAGTCGTCTTGCAGCCCTTTATAGCGGCTGATATCGGTAAAAGAAATCGCAACGCCCAGGATATTGCCGCTCATCTCTACCAGGGGTGACACTAGCACCTCTAGATAGATTAATTCACCGGAGAAATTTCTCCATTCAACCTCTTTGATGTGAACCGGACGGCGATCCGTATAAGCTTGATCGATGCAGGAACGCAACTCTACCGGACGATAAGAAATTTCTAAATCTTGCAAGGGACGACCGAGATCCCCAGGCTGCAAGCCAAACATGGCTCTGGCTCGTTCATTTACTTGCATCAGGAAGCCATTGACATTTACCACTATCTGTGGAACTACGGAGTTATCAAAGGCGGCTTCTCGGATGCGTGTATTACTGCCGATCTTGTTCACTTTTTGGTCTTTATCAGTGTTTGCCATGAATGATAAGCGATCGGGCATACCTATCTTAGGTACTGTTGTAAAAACTCGTAGCTTCAAATCTACAGGTGTAAAACGATGAACGTGAGTAACCAACATCTCAGCTTTTCCCAAAAACAGAAAGCCGCCCTCTCGCAGGGCAAAGTGAAAGCGGTTGAGAATTTTGCCTTGAGTTTCGGCATTGAAATACATCAGGGCGTTGCGGCACACCAGCAAGTCAATGCGGGAGATGGGAGCATCGATAGTTAAGTTATTCCGCCCAAAAATCAGGGTACGACGTAGATCCTTACGGAAGCTGTAGCCGCGTTCGCATGGCTCGAAATACTTATCTAGCATTTCGGGGGGAAGGCTCTCCACTGCCTGAGGTGTGTAACTAGCTTGGCGGGCTTGGGTGAGTGCGTCTTCGTCTAACTCAGTGGCATAAATTTTCACTCGTGCTTTGAACTGTTCCACCCCCAGCGCTTCAGCCAGTACCATTGCGAGGGTATAAGCTTCTTCTCCGGAGGCACAGGCAGCACTCCAGATGCGGATCGGTTCGTTGGCTTGTTTATTGGCAGCGATGAGGGGAATGATTTTTTCGCCGATGAAATCCCAGGCTTCGCGATCGCGAAAGAAGCAAGTAACGTTAATTAATAGGGTGTTGAATAGGGGAATAAATTCGTCTTGATGTACTTGCAAGTAGTCTAAATAATCGTTGTAAGTTTCTATTTCTACAGCTTGCATTCTTTTGTTTACCCGACGCATCAAGCTAGAACGCTTATAACCTGTGAAGTCAAAACCACGGTTGTTTTTTATGTAGTCTAATAACGCTTCAAATTCAGGATCAATATTTGGCCGATTCATTAGAAAAATTTAATTTTTGGTCGTTTGTCAGTGGCTAATGGCTTATTAGCCATAGGTTAGTTTTTGAACAATTATGGATTAGCTAACGACAATTTATTAAAGACTATGAATAACGACTATTCATCGTCAGATTTAACAAAGTAGCAGCGATTTCATTTAATGGGAGAATCCAATCGATACAGCCTGTATCAATGGCGGTTTCTGGCATCCCGAAACTATCTGAAGATGTTTGATCCTGCGCGATCGTTTTGCCTCCCATTTTTTTGATCGCCTTGATACCGCTGGCACCATCGGCACCTTTGCCAGTGAGGATGACGGCGATCACCCGCTCTTTAAAACTAGCTGCTACTGACTCAAATAGCAGATCGGCTGAGGGGCGCACAAAGTGTACCAATTCGGTTTTTGATAGCTCGATGGTAGCGTCTGGGTTAACCAGCAGATGATGATTGGGAGGGGCGATGTAGACTTTTCCGGGACGCAATTGATCTCCTTGTTGTGCCTGCTTAACCGGCAAAGCCATGCGAGCATTCAGGATTTCAGCTAGTTGGCTGGCACGATGGGGTTCTAGGTGTTGCACTATAGCGATCGCTGCCGGAAAGTTTTCCGGTAAGGCAGACAAAAGCTCAGTTAAGGCTTTCATCCCTCCAGCAGAGGATGCGATCGCCACTATTGGGAATGGGGATTCGGGGCTGGGGACTGGGGGCTGGGAAGACAAGGTTTCTGCCCCATCTCGCCAGTTTCTGTTGTCTACTCTCCCATTCTGCCCATTTTCCACTTCCTCCCCATCTCCATGTTTCAGGCCTTTTAACAGCACTTGCCGGATAACGGCAGCGTTTTGCTGTGCCTCCTGTTCCTGCTGTGCAAACCGTTGGGCTGACCTGGCTTGGTTGCGCTCGTGTGCGCCTTTAAACATCCGATTGGCAAGAGCCGCCCGCTCCTCCAGCGCTCGGAGTCCGCTCCACAGCGCGGTTTCTAGCGCCTCTGATTGCTCCGCTAGCAGCGTTTCCCCAGAAAAGGCGTGACCTGTGCGGCATCGGAAGCGGAGCAGTTTTCCGTCACCTAGTTCCCACAATGCGCCGCCGCAATCGGGACAGGCAAAACCAGAGGGTGTCCCTGGTCTTTCATATTTTGAGTGAGCAGCCATATCTAATTCCACCAGATCGGTTTCTGTTTCCATCTGAGCAGATGCAGAACCTGCTTTCTCTTCTACTTGCTCTTGAGCCAAGCGTACTAAGAAGGGAGCGATCGCATTCAAAGGCAAAATATGATCTACATCTACATTTTCGATAGCGCTGCGCGGCATTCCGCTAAACAGGGCCTCGTCGGGATTTTGAGCAATGGCTATACCGCCTCGGCTTTTCACCCCTGCTAAACCAGCAGTACCGTCGTCAAGATTTCCTGAGAGCACCACACCAATTACTCGCCGCCCGTAGTGCTGCGCCGCCGTGCGAAACAGAGGATCGACTGCTGGTCTGTGACCGTTCTCTTTGGGGCCACGCGCTAGGTGGACGTATCCGCGTTTGATCATTAGGTGGTAATTTGGCGGTGCTACGTATATGTGGCCGTGCTGAATTGGCGCTCCGTCTTCGGGGTGCGCCGCTCTCAAAGTGCCGTAACGATTCAGAATATTTGGCATTAAGCTGGTGCCGTGGGCTGGAACGTGAAGAACTACAAAGATTGCAGCTGGCAGATCAGTCGGCAAAGCCTTAACCAGCTTTGACAGAGCTTCTACTCCACCTGCGGAGGCACCAATAACAATTATGTCGTGACCGGGCATTTAACTCCTAATTACTTTTGTGAAAGTAGCCTTTTGTGTCTAGTGGTAGATGCTTTTTTAGCGATAAAGCTAGGCTGTCAGGCTACAAGTTGTTATTAGTCAGTAGTTATAGCAGTCTTAAACGGAATGGCACTTAACTTTTGTGCGCTCAAGCCCTGAACTAAAGTTCAGGACTGAAAGCTCAAGTGAGTTAAAACTGACATCTTGCACCAGTTGCAATAAGCAGTTTGACCCCTCCCCCAACCCCTCCCCTAAAAGGAGAGGGGAGTAAGATTTCCGGCTCCCCCTTCCCTTGTAGGGAAGGGGGCTGGGGGGTTAGGTTTTTCGACTTGTTGAGAATGGTGCAAGATGTCAGTTAAAACGGACTAAAGTGGTTGCTATTTATTAATTTAAACCCATTTCAACTGACATCTTGCACCATTCTCAAGAAGTGGGGTTGCAAAGCGGGTAAAAATCTGAAAAAAAGGGCGTAGAGAAAAATTCAAAAAATGGTCAATGCTAACCATCCTGAGTTA